>DATDXF010000001.1:0-10578 GCA_036517215.1 Minisyncoccota bacterium
CCGTCGGATTCAGAAAGTGTGTATATGCCAGCGTTTACTTCCGCATTAGTTACATCTTCACTACCGGATATGCCGGAAATATCAGTCGGACCATCTGCGGAAAGTCCCCAATTGTCCGCTGTTGCTGTTCCACCGTTGTCATTAATTACTTGTTTTACCAAAGTCAGAATCGGTGCAATGTCGTCGTTGGTAATAGTACAGGTCCAAGATTGCTGTGCTGAAAGCGTGATATTGCCGTCTTCTGTTGTAATTTCACCGTCTGTACAGCTAATGCTTTGAGTATACAGTACACTGGGGTTACTTTCTGAAACGACATAATTTCCAGGATTAAAGAAATCTGATTCTCCGCTTGTCATTGGAGTTTCAACTGGGTCGCCCTCTCCAGGAACACTTGTGACTTTAAGTAAAAAGTCACTTACTACGGCTGTTCCTCCATTATTATTGGGTAGTATTTTTCTCACAGTAATCGCACCTTGCTCCTCGGGAATATCGCTGTTAGTAATGGTGCAAGTGGTAGCTTCGCTTGGCTGACCGTTACTTTCTATTGTTATTTCGCAATTATCATACGAAATAGCGTAAGCGCCGTCTGGAGGGGTTTCGGTAATTGTATAGGTGCCTGGGTCAACTTCAAGATCGTTTTCGCCACGCAATTCATTTTCCCCATCTTGATTAAATTCTATATCATCTTCATCATTCAAGCTAAAAGAGAAATCGCCGGCAACCGCCTCGCCACCGTTCGGATTAGTTACAATTTTCTTGACGATAAGATGACCCTGTTTTTGCCCGTTGGTAATAGTAACCTCAGTATCTTGTCCTGCAACTACTGTTACATCCGCGCCGTCTTCTGGTGTAGCGTCGTCAACGTCTCCAACGGTAATGCGCAAGAGATCAAAGTCAGGATCTCCTATTTCCGCAATCGTGTAGGGTTCTCCGGGGACGAGGTCGCTGTATGTTTTGCTAGCTCCTTCCGAAATAGTTTTTTGATTACCGCCGTTGAGTGTTACGTCGAACTCCTTACTGTCATCAACGTACGTCTCACCGTTTGGTGCGACCACATTTTTTATTACTGTTATTGAGCCTCTTTTTGTATTCGTGAAGGTACAGGTAACATCGGCGCCTAGAGGCACATCAATACCGGAAACCGTACTACCTGAAGGCGAACCGTTGTCGCAGGATGCTGATGTGAAATCCCAAGACGAGCCCGCTTCTTCTTCTGTAACCGAGTATGATCCCGCGTTGACCTCAAGCGCGCCTGTCGTACCCGTAAGACCTGACGTTGTAATGTCTGGAGTGGAAGGCGTGGGGCCGCTGACCGTAAAGATGAAGGTGCCATTACCGCCTACTGTGTTCTTTACAATTGTGAGAGTACCCGGCTGGTCGTCATTCGTGATGGTGCAGGTATAGCTCGCATCAGTAGTCGCGTTCGTGATATTGCAATCTGTAGAATCAGATTCGCTATATTCTGTCGGACCGCCACTTTCAGCAACACTGTAATCCTTACCGGCATCTATCGTATAGAGAGTTCCCGATTCCGAACCTGCGGCGCTCCCCGTGCCGGTGCCGCCGTTGGATGAACTAACTGTCAAATTCCAATCACCAGCGACAGCCGTGCCACCGTTGTCGGTTATTACATGCTTGATGACTGTGAGAGTAGCGGTAGGGAGACTGATGATAGTATCACCGGACGGGTTCCATGTACCTGCAGTTACTTCGGAAGTAGGAGGCCAAGTGTGACTACCCGTAAACGTAATCTTGTTTGCTGTAACATCAAAGTCAATGGTATTACCAAGAGTAGCAGTCGCCTTGACATCCACTACTATATAAAACTTAGTTTGGGTGAAATTAAAATTAGTTGGGTCAAGTGTTGTCTCATTACTACCATTGATAGAGGTACTGCTGTTAAGAAATGGACCATCAGACACAGAATCAAAACTGGAACCCGCAAGTGTTCCACTTTCTTGATATAAATATACCTTCGTAATATCAGCTTTATTTGTACCAGTATAATGGGTTATTATTTTTCCAAATTTTTCATTGGTATCTGTATTAGAAAGCGTAAATGACAAAATAGGCACTTTTAAGGCTCCTTGGAGTGTATTAGTCGGTCCAACCTGAGCAACTTCATCGGTTGTAATGCTTGAAATTATAGTCGTTGACCCGGCGGGATTCCATCCGTTCGCGGTAATATCCGCCGCAGACGGCCACGTCCCGGAGTCAAATGTAATTTTATCTGTTTCAACTTTAAAATCTATTGAATTGCTAATTGTCGCACTGCTATCGATGTCTACCACGACATAGAATTGGTACGCCGTGCTGGCGGACAATGCGAGGTCAGAGGGGTTAAGAGTGGTTTCGGAACTTGCGGATGCGTTGCTGTCAAACAACGTATCGGTAACATCAAAAGTGCCGGGTACCGTACCCGATTCTCTGTACACATAGACATTATCAACGTCATCCGTGTCTGTACCTGTGTATCTCAGTTTAATCTCCTTTAATTTTTCTCCCGCCGCCGCGCCCGTTGTCACACTGAACGTCATAATCGGAACATTGGTTGCGCCTTGCGTTGCACTGTCCGGCGTTAAATCCGCAACAGCATTGGTCGTGATGTTCGTAGTGGAGGTTACCGCCAACGCTGTTCCCGCATTAATAAGCGAAAGACTGGCCACAAGGAGTACTGGCAAAACAAAACGAACAAACGATGTAGATTTCTTCATATATTCTTAAGTTAAGCTATTAATAATATATTATAAGACTAGAGCTAGTTCTATAACTAAAGACCACATCTGTCAAGACAAAAAGGGGGAAACGAGTGCATAAAAATATTACCCAAAAAGCATATAAATATAGGAAATTTTAATTATTTTCCATAAAGGGCAACTAGTTTCGCGCTCTCTAGAGTGTGGTCTTCCATAGACCCCAAGAGGTCCAGCTTGTCGTAAGATTCCGGGATGGAAAGAGTCGTGTCTAGGGCGTACAGATTGAAGTTGTAGTGATGGATGCCGGAAGGCGGACAAGGGGCGATGTACCCCGGCTTGTCCAGGCTCGTGCGTCCTTCAGTGGCGCCTTTCAGGGAAGAAATGTTTTCAATTCTAGTAACCTCCGGATCAATGTTCCAGACCACCCAGTGCACGAAGTCCCCGCTCGGAGCATCCGGGTCGTCGACAATAAGAGCTAGGCTTTTGGCCTCCTCCGGCACGCCGGAAATCTTCAGGGGAAGCTGCAGGCCGTCTCCATAGCAACTGTACTTTGTGGGGATTATCTTGTCCTCTTTTAAAATGTCGCTTTCTATTTTCATGGGTATTCTATTGCAATATTATAACAATAATTATGACGGCAGCCAGTAAAACCCATTTCAGCCGACGATTGTGTCATATAAGGAGGCCATATTCGTCATAATACGCAACGAAAAGTTATCAATTTAAAAGTTTAATTCAAAACTATTATGGGATACTGGCAATATATGTATGGCACGACGGGGTTTGTAGTTTGGCTTTTGTTCGGGGCGATAATCGTGATTCTGCTCCTTCGGCTTTTCCGGGTCGGCGGTCCGCTCTTACCTAGAGGTCACATTGGGCACACTCCTTACGAACACCATACCGAAACATTTACTTCTGCCCCGACTCCCCCTCCCGAGAGCCCACCTCCTCACCACTCTTTTGTTGATGATTTTATCCATAGAAAAGAAAACACCGCGCTCAACATATTGAACGAGCGCTATGCTAAAGGTGAAATTACCAAAATTGAATTTGAAGAAAAGAGAGCCGATATTTTACGGACTTAGATTGTTACTTGTTGCCTTTGTCTTTGTATAAAAAATAAAGAGCGAGCGGCGCTGCCCAGTTTGCGAAACGCTCTATGAAGTCCCAGATTGGAAGTCCTACCAGCGGGCGGACGAGCGCGGTCCAAAATCCCCAAAATGCCATCCAGAGCAAGAGTGGTTTTATTGGCTTCCAAAGCACCAACATAGCTAGTAAAATATCAACGACTCCTACCGCGACGATAAGCATCGTGGCTGTTGCCGTATCCACGCCTGTCAACTGCTCGGTCCACTTTATCCAATCAGCTTTCTTTAAAACAGCGAAAACTCCATGACCCAGAAACTCCCCCGCGACTCCTATCCTTAAAACCCATTCCAGCTTTTTTTCATTTGTCATAAAAAGTATAAAAAATAATAATGTGTTAATTATACACCTTATTTGGCATAAGAATATGAAAAAGTGGATAAAGCCCCTACCCTAGGCTTTTGCGCAAGACCCCCGTTTCGGTAATAAGTTTTGACACCAGCTCGGGATTCTTGCGCAAAAGAAGTGTGTTAGATGAGAGGTTCCGGTGCTCAAGTTCTGACAAAGTTTTCGGGCTAAACACGGTGCCGAGAACTCTTTCCATTTCTAGAACGTCTTCCAGTATCTTTTGCCATCCCACGCTTTCCTTCCTGCCGTCTTTTGAGAGTATTAGCAGGTTTTCCCGGTTCAGGTATCTGCCCGCCTGCTTTAAATCGTAAGAGAAGTTTACATAAAATTTTTTCAAAAGTTTTATCTCCGCCGGACTCATGTCTTTAAGGACTCTACCGAGTCCTATGAATTCGGGCGGTATGCCTATGGAATAAAAAGCAGCGGTAAAGTTAATCGCCCGCGGAAGATTGAGCTTGCCTGATTTTCGATTATAGCCTAAAAGGCCGATGTGCAGCCTTCGCTCCCTGCGCCTCGGCACAGCGGCAAATATTCCCTCCAGGTCTTGAGTAACGGGAAAGAGCGCGGATTGGTAAGCCCGCGCGAAACGTCCGACCATTTTCTTGAGTTCTTTTGTTTCCGCCTCAGTCATCCTTTGCGCTTTTGTCTTTCTAAGAGTCCGCGACAGGAATTCCACACATTTTTTTACTTTATTAAGTGGGTAATCATACCGGAACGCCGACTGCATGGTAATCGTGGATATGCCCCCGTATTCTTTTACAAAAACTTTCATCCGGTCAGGGCTGAGCCCTCCGCGAAAAATAAGGCTGCCGGCGCCAAGAATCGGGTACGTTTTGATGCCGGTCTTTTTACTAAAATTGCTTATCTCGGAGAGAGCTATTTTGTTTGCGAGCACGGTAGCGAGAAGCCCGGAGACAAGTGACGGGTCGGAGCGCGCCAAAAACGGCCGTATGTAAACCGGATTCTTCTTGAAATTTTTCTTGTGCAATTTCGCGTATTCATAAAGAAGGTGTCCTATCTCCATCTGACTCTCTACAGATTCCACCAGCGGAATCATTTCAATGAGTTCGCTGTTTGAAACTCTCTTGTGACTGAAAGTCCGATACTTGAAACGGGCGAGCTCCCGGAAAGATTTTTGTATATAAAGTAGCTGCTTGGCGTTTTCTGTCATAGGCAGGATGACTTCAAAAAGTGGCGGAGAATGGAATCCCAAATCGCCGGCAAAATCTTCACTGGTAAGTATTACCATTAGGGCCCGTATCAGGCTGTAGCCTCTTTCCTGCCAGACGTTCGGCAGGCGAAAAGTCAGGAACTTTTCTTTTCCTAGCAGAGTTTTTTCGAAATAGCCGTGGTAATGGGAAAATAATTTATCCATCACGGCTTCATCCGCGTACTTCCCCTCATAGTCCCACATGAATTCATCCACCCCAAGCTCTCTGAAGCAGGTCATGGCTTCCGGAAGCTCTTCGTATATGCTCACGAACCCGTTGCCTTTTTTATCCCAAAAAGGAGCTGAAGCGTTGTCCGGATGCTGGGTCGCCATTATGGATGGAATTTTTCTCATTGTTTTTCTATAAATCTTTTAAGTCCCGAAAGCCCTTTTTGGAGCGTTGCTTCCGGAGCGGTAAAGGATATCCGGATGAATCCGGGAGCCCGGAATGCTTCGCCCGGAACAACCGCTACCCCCTCATCCCTCAAAAGTTCCTCGCAAAACTTTACCGAATTTTTGCTTACCCTGCCTATGTTTACGAAAAAATAAAACGCGGCACCCGGTACAGTATAGCTTATTTTTTTAATTTCATTTAATAACTTTGCCACGAGAGCCCTCTTCGCGCGCAGTAATTTCACGTATTCTTTCGTAGCTTTGTCGTCTTCCAGGCAAGCCAGAGCGGCAACTTGGCTCATGACGGAAACATTGCCGGAGGTATGGCCAAGGTATTTGTTAATGTTTTCTATGACCGGCAAGTCGGCCGCCACGAAGCCTATGCGCCAGCCCGTCAGCGCGTGGCTCTTTGAAAAACCATCTACTATGATGAGTTTTTTTATGTTTCTTATCATGTCCGACGGCATTTTCGCTTTTGTCCCGAAAGAAAGAGTCCTGTATATCTCGTCCGTTATGATAAAAATTCTCTTGTTTTTTAAAAAAGTGAAAAGCTCTTTGAGCTTCTTTTCCGAAAAAATCTTCCCAGTCGGGTTGTGCGGGGTATTTATGATTACCGCTTTTGTCCGGAGGCTGACAAGCTTTTTTATTGCCTTTGCATCCAAATCAAAATCGTCCGAGAGCCCGGCAAACACGGGCTTCCCTCCGGCGAGGACAACCTGATTTTCGTAGCTTACCCAGACCGGCGTGGGGATTATGACCTCGTCGCCCGGATTTAATATCGCAGACAGGGCGGCAAAAAGCCCCTGTTTGGCTCCGGCAGTGACTGCAACGTTTTGCGGAACGAGTTTTAGTGAATGGGTAAAATTTAATCTCCCCGCGATTTTTTCCCTGAGTTCGTAGATTCCGAGTGTATCCGTATACTTGCTCTCGGAGAGCCTGAGGGCAACTTTTGCCTGTATACTCTTATGTGTCGGAAAGTCGAGCTCCCCCGCCGTAAGGTTGAAAATTTTCCTGCCGGACTTGGCCAGACTCTTCGCCTTCGCGTTTAAGGCCAGGGTAGCGCTTTCTTTGATTTTTTCCAGTTTTCGGTTGAGTTTCATTTACAAAAACAGTATACCTTTTAGGTAAACTCCAAACAAGCTAGAAAAACTTCGAGTCCTCCTGCAAAATGAAACGGCCGGACAACGAAGCCCGGCCGAGCGTTTGAGTCGAGGTTCTCGACTCTTCATGTGCATCTACAACAGTACTTGGATAATTTCGTTGCCTCACAATACAAACACCTGAGCAGGGTGTAGAGCACCATCGGATCCTCCTGTAATTACAGATTCAAAATCTATATTACTAAATAGATTATTTTAGTCAATACAACCATTTTGCGGTAAGCCGCAACGTCTTTCTTTTTAAGAGGTATGACAAACCCGTCAACGTATTTTTTATTCTTTGTTTTCATATTATTTTTATTAAAAAAAATTAATAATCAGCAACCTACTAATTTTAACATAAAGAAAAATAAGTCAAAATTTATATTTGAGTCGATGTTTTCTTCTTGCTCTTTGCCACGCCTACAACGCCGAAAATAGCTACTACGAGTCCAAGCACTTGTCCTCCGGGGCTGTCGTCAATTTCACCATACACAAACATAAATGCCCCGAATAATATTGAGAGCATGAAACAGAGAAATTTAATCTTAGTCATATAAAATGCTATATTATCGAGGAATAATAGCACAAAAAAAGAAATATGCAAAAAGAAAACAACAGCAGCGATAAGGGTAAGAGTTACAAATACTTGCACGCCGGTATTTTTTCTCATACGATAAGTCAAACTTGACTCCCGGTCCTAGCATTTTATTGTGTAATGAAAAAACAAAAACCCCTAAAGGGGTTTTTGTTTGGTAATCCGGAACCTAGATAACTCGAATTCCGATTTCTCTCAGATGCGATTCTTATTTTGCCAGATCACCACACGCGACGTAAACGCTGATCTCTTCGGCAGACTTATGCACATTTAGCGCAAGCGGAAGTTGTCCAAGAATTGTATCAAGGGAAGCATCAAGAGTTGTTTCAGAAGCGCCATTTAGGGCAGAGGTAAGCGGATACACTGCTGCTCCGATATTTGCACAGGACCCGGTATGAATATGCGCCGGTTGCGCTATTCCTAACGGTGCTCCGGCAAGCTCAAGCTTAACAAGAGTGCTCCCGTTCATGTCGGTAAGAGTAGCCATACCTGACACTCCCGAATTATTCTGTGTGCTCAAAGAGACAACAACAGGCTGTGGAGAAACAGTCTCGTCTCCAGCCGGACGATTCATATACCAAACAACTCCCCCAAGAAGATGATGACGATGATTCAGACGACAATGATGACGATAAAAGTGGCTTAAATTCAGGTAGCGGAAGAGACTAAAATTACATATTCGATTTGTAGTTTCGCAAGAACCGTTCTTGCGAAACCTAGTTATCTAATTCTGCTCCAGATTCTTTCATGTATGTAATAAAAAATCATCAGGACAACTGCGCTTGCTAGCGTAATATATGTTGTTTCGGAAAATTTCTTAGTAAAAAGAAAAACTATTATTCCCGTAATAAAAGTAGCGATAATCCTCCAGCTTATGGTTTTTTTAAGGCTTCTTGTCTTAGAGTGCTCCTCTTGCTCATTTTTTCCCATACCTCCATTATACACAAAAAACAACCAGGAAATATAATTAAAAGTTCTTGGCTCCGAACTTGCCTGCCCGCCTCTGGAGGGGGAAGATGTTCCTTATTTCTTCCAATCCTTGATCAAAATTCCACCATGTACGCGAGAGAGCTTCACTTTCTGCTTTTCCTTCCAGCCGAGAGCGTAAAGCATATCTTTCGGCAAGGTCACGGCGAGCGAAGTCTGTCCCACCTTCGTAATCTTCCGCACTCCCCTGTTTACAAATTTTTGTGTAGACATGTGGGAATTATATCAAAAGGTGTGTAAGCTTGCATGCCTTAGGTATGTATTACAATACGTATTAGTGTAAGGACATTTAACAAACCCGGGACGTTATTGAATTGGCTTTAGTTAAGAATTTATAGCTATTTTTGGTCGATAATCTCAGCCGGCTGATCGTAAAGTTTTTCTGTTTCTGTAAACAGCCAATGTAGAAATTTTAGTACTTTTGGATGAAAATCACAAAGATTGAAATTAAAATTAGACAACGAAAGAATTAAATGATCTCCACTCCAGCTTGTGGCACCTCCTTCTAAACTTAAAAGTAGTTCCATGTGCAAACTTTCATCCTCTCCACGTTTATCATCAACAGAACGATGGGTTGCCCATTTGTCAGAAAGTATGTGTATCATTCCTCTTTTTTCAACAATCAAATCCCATATTTCTTTTAATTCTGAATCTTGGGGAGGATTTAATTTTGAAGATTTTTTTAAGGACTTAATAAAATATCTAGCACGGCGTAACTGGCAAAGATATGCCTTCCACACGCCCTAATAACGGGTTTTCTTGTGTGGAACGATTTCTTTCATCATGTCAGCGACTGCTGATTTAGATTACTAATATTTAATATTCAGTTGTGCTTATAATAATACGCCTAGGTATTGAATTACGCAAATCCAAGAATATGCCATATTTTATGGACATTTTCTAATTTTTTCTGCGAAATTTTTACAGGTCCTCAATTTCAAATCGACAATAAGTTTCGGAAACGCAAAAGGTACCGATAACCCTCCACCCGGTTAGTTGTCTACAACCATAATGAGACAACGCCCCCATACCCCCATTCATAAATTAATCACTCAGATATTAAAACTATGCGTTTATGAAGATAAGGTCGATATATATCTTCAGACTACGAGTTAGTCTCTCGTATAAAATTACTCATTAAATTATTTATCAACATGCTTAAAACTATTAAACAAGTTCTATCTGAAGATGATCCTACTCCCTGGAGTGGTTCAGAAGCTACATACTTAGCCGTAAAAACTCAGGTAGAGAAACGCTGGGGTAAAAAGACAGCTAATGAATTCCGGGCCAGTCATGATGCAAGGACCTTCAAAGCGTGGCTCTCAAGAAACTTCGTCGTCAATAAAGGCGAAGCAGGTCTAGAGTCTTTCGTTATAATCGACAAAAAAGACAAAAATGGGAAAGTTATAAAGAAGATTCCAAAAAAGATATGGCTCTTCCATCGCAAGCAAGTAAGCCCAATAAAATGACAGCGAGAACCATGACAATCAGCTATCAATACCGAGGCAACAGGCCTGTGGCTAGTAAGCTTGTTATTGCTAACCATCTTCTTAAAAAATTTGGGTTTCCAATTGGCACTAAAATAGAGGTCCAATATTCGCGAGGTCAAATTATTATCAATAAACTAACTTAAACATCATGGAAAATGTAAATTATCGCTCAAGCATTCCGTCTCCATTCCAAACTAGGCAGAGGTTGGACCCCGTTCAAGAAGCTATACAAAAGAGTGTCGGAAAGTTCGATCTTCAAATATCGATTGAGGAAGATAAAGAAACCGCCATTCAGCTTAAAGATCTCCCTGGTCCTATTATTGCTTACAAATGTACTATCCGCAGAGGATCACAAGTCCTGGGCATTGGTAGGGGGAGCAATATATTGTCGAAAATTAATAAGTGGGTAGATAGATCTGTGAGATACACCCTCAACGCTTCAATCATCGATTCTATGATTCAATCAGTTAAAGCTTTAGATGTCCTCTATCTTAAAGAAAATGGCGAGGTTCTAACTCAAGAAACAATAGGAATTGATTATGCTTCAGATAAACAAAAAAGTTATCTGCGA
>DATDXF010000002.1:0-27328 GCA_036517215.1 Minisyncoccota bacterium
GGGGGGGGGGGGGGGGGGGGGGGGGGTAGAATTAACACTATTATGAGACAATTTATTCATACATACGATACTATCATAACCGTGGAAAAACTACTAAAGGCATGGGAGGAATTTTTACGCGACAAAAAAGATAGGAAAGACGTTATTTTGTTCCAAGCCAAATTAATGGATAACATTTTTGGCGTTCTTAACGATTTAAAAAACAAAACTTATACACATGGTGACTACTCTGCTTTTAATATATCTGATCCGAAACCAAGGCAAATACATAAAGCTACGGTTAGAGATAGATTGCTCCATCATTTAATATATCAAGAATTATACGGATATTTTGATTCTAAATTTATTTATGATTCATACTCTTGCAGAGTAGACAAAGGAACTCATAAATCCGTCAATCGGTTTCGCAGTTTCTTTCGTAAAGTTTCTAAAAATAATACAAAAACCTGTTTTGTTTTAAAGTGTGATATCAGAAAGTTTTTCGCAAATATTGACCATATGATCTTAAAGGAAATTTTAGAAAAACATATAAAAGATAGAGATATTCTGTGGTTGCTTTCACGAGTGATAGATAGCTTCTCTGCTAAGCCTAATCTAAAAGTTGGTTTGCCACTCGGGAATTTAACATCCCAGCTTTTAGTCAATGTGTACATGAATGAATTTGACCAGTTTATGAAAAGGGAATTGAAAGCGAAATTCTATATTAGATATGCCGACGATTTTGTAATATTGAGCTATGATAAAAAATACCTTGAAGAATTACTGCCAAAAATTTCAGCTTTTTTAGAAAAGCAGTTAAAGTTACAATTGCATCCCGATAAAGTATATATAAAAACCATAGCTTCCGGCGTGGACTTTTTAGGATGGGTAAATTTTCCAAAATACAGAGTCTTAAGGACGACTACAAAGAGGAGAATGTTTCGTAGTATAAGAGAAAAACAAGGGAAAATAGAAACAGTCCAATCCTATCTTGGAATGCTTAGTCATGGGAATACTACTAAGCTAAAAAGGGAAGTTGAAAGCTATATAAACGTGGTTTAACAGATTATATTAAAATTATGATATTATATAAGACATGGAAAAACCCACTACAGCAAAAAGGTCAAAAGTGGAACAGCGAAAGCCGCAAGAAACGGTAGATGGCGTTCTTGAGCATATGATCCAAGAAGGTAAAGAGATCGGAACAGGCAAGGACGGTATCGTTTTCAGAATAGATTTAAGTCTACTTCCTGCAAGCGAACGACATCTTCTCGTCGAAGATCAGGTTATCACTCCAGATGAAGAAGTGGACACTATGGCCGTAAAAATACTTAAAATCTACAATCCCGAGTTAGGCGATTATGAGTTTAGAATGCAGAAGAGAGCGCGGGAAATTCTCTCTATGGAGTTGCGGGGGGGGGGTTCACATACCTGATGCTACAAAAGCACTTGATCATCAAATAAGTTTAGAAACAAGAAATCGTCTCAATGCACACGGAGCACATCTGGAAGACAAAGCTGAAATTATAATGATGGACTACGTTGATGGGTTGGATCTTGGTACTGTTATGTACAATTTTGCGCTTAAGCAAATGGGACACGAAGATGATTATATTGCTGACTTAACATATAGCCAAAAAGACCAATTGGTCGGACAAGAACTCGGATTTGAACGTCCTGACATTGAATCAGCTCAAACTACCGAAGAGAAAGAATCTGCCCAAGCTCTCACTTTTGATCGCAACGAGGAAAAGCTTTTAAAATATCTTAAGAAAAAAGGTTTGAAACTTGAATCCGCTTTATTTGAAAAAGTAGACAATGCAGTTCGCGCTCTTAACCAAAATGGTATGTTTCATAACGATTTGCATAAGCAAAATGTAATGATAGATGTTAATGGAGAAGTGTACATTATTGACTTTGGTCGCGCTGGTGAAAAAAGGAAAGATGGGATTGCAGACACCCTATTCTCAAAAAGATGGAAAGGATTAAGTCTTTCCGAAGAAGATGAACAAAAACAAATCCACGCGCAAGATCTTATTCAAGTCGAACGCTTGCAAGAGAGACTTCAATCTCATCCAGCACAAAAAGAACGTATTAATGCTTTTATATTTAATGTAATTGAAAAAGGCACTCCAGTACTAGAACGAGAGCTTGCTCTTTCAAGAAGCGATGATGTTAAATTTGAGCAATTCCTGGTCATGCTTCATATTGTCAGAGAATCTAAAGTTCATATTAATGTCATTAATGCTTTTATTGCATCACTGGACAATAAAGGGTTACGTCCTTTTGAGAGAAATAGGGTACAGAAGCTACGACAGATTGGTTATTTATAGTCTAAGCTTATAAATTCAGTTTTTTGCGTATTTGATAGAATCAAAAACCTCAGCTTGAAATTCAACATCAAACCATTGGGAGAAATTTTTTTGAGTCATATCTTTTGGGTACCAGGCTTGATTGGGAGACCAACGATGTAATTCTTCGTTAAAAATATCCTGCCATATTTTATTGATATGCTCTAACGCTTCCTTTTCATCCGTATATTTAGGTATGAGAAGAGTAAGGCAATCTTTTTTAAAAACATCCTCAGTATATTCTCTGTCTCTGTCAGGTAAGGAATTAGCCCACTTGATGTATGGTTGCTTCGGTCTGATGATAGCTATGGAAACAGGGGTGGAGCGCATACTATAAAAATAACTCAAATACTAAAAAATGCAAGTATTGTTTACTTTAATCTCCCCCTGGGGTTCTCTGAAGAGCCCTGACAGCTTTTTCTATTTATATCTTTATAAATACGCCAAAAGCCCAACTACAATCTTTTTGATATACACGAAAGAAAGAAGCGAGAACCAAGACTATTGGAGAAAAATTAGACACAAAAATTTAAAACCTTCTGTTCCCAGGCACTCTGATTGATCTAATAGCAGTCTAAATAGAACATAAGATAAATAAGGTAGCTATAATATTCCTCTTTTTGCTGTACAGGTTGTGCATTTTATTATTATGTGGTATATTAGTAAAGTAAATTTAATAAGGACCTAACCCTTTAATTTCAATGATTTTAGGCATGGTCGCGGAAACCAGTGACGTGTAAAGAACCCATCATAGAGGGGCTTACCGTCACTGGTCGTGCAGGGAAACCTGTACGGATGGCGAAAGCCATCACCCTCGTGGTGGGCTTTTTGTTTACCTACTTCGCTGGGCTTACTAATAAAAACAAAGAAATAATATGAAAAAATTTAAAAAGTTTGGTTCTTTTGTTTCAATTGCGTTAACTCTTTCTGTTGTTTTGGGTAGCACTAGTTTACATGCTTTAGCGTATGAAAAGAATAGTGTTAATTTTGAGCAAATTAGAGCTGAAGTCTCATCTAATAATAGTGAGGCCACTTTAAATAAAGGAAACTCTAAATCTGGAGTCAACAGTCTCTCGCAAACTTTTCTAACAACCAAAAAAGATAATATTGGGTCAGAAAAAAATTACGTAGAGGGTGAAATTTTAGTTAAATATAAAAATAATAAAATAAATCTTCAAACCGTTTCTGGTAGAGCTTCTGCTTCAAATTTTATTCGTTCTAGGTCGCTAGAGAATAAAGAAGATATAAGAAAAGCCAATGTCTCGGTTTTAAGGATAAAAGACAGCAAGACGGAAGTTATGACTAGTCCAGAAATCATGCATGCTTTTGTGGAAGATTGGAAGAAAACCCATGCGACAGATAATACCGATAGAGCAGTGATTAATATTGAAAATACAAAAAAGGAATTACTTAAATTCAGAAATCAAGAAGATAGATTCACTAAAGCATATTCTGAAGGTGTCATTACCCTTGAAAAGCTGAAAGAGTTTATTGCTCCTTATAAAGATAAGATATCTTCTCTCGAAAAGAACCTAGTCCAGGCTAGTCTAGACCAAAAACCAAAACTCAATACAGCATTACCAAGTGATGATGAGATAGGAGTATTTGCTAAAGAAGCCACAGAGTATCTAAATAAAACCTTGAGTTTTGAGTCAAAAAAAGGCATAATTCGTAAAGCCAATACCACAGTCTATTCAAATCAAAAAGATCTGCAGGTCCATGGTTTTATCAATTTAAACGAATTATATGTCAAGTTCTTCACTGAGTATAGGAATCGTAGGTCTGCCAAACGTGGGGAAGTCCACGCTTTTTAATGCGCTTACAAAAAAAGGCGTGCCGGCGGAAAATTACCCTTTTTGCACTATTGACCCATCGGTGGGTATCGTGCCTGTGCCGGACGAACGTCTGACTAGGCTTTCGGAAATTTCAAAATCAAAAAAAACAATTCCAGCCGTAGTTGAGTTTGTGGATATAGCGGGGCTGGTAAAAGGAGCTTCCGAAGGGGCAGGCCTTGGGAATAAATTTCTTTCGCACATCCGCGAGGTAGACGCCATCATAGAGGTCGTACGGATTTTTGAAGACCCCAATACTATCCATGTTCACGATAAAGTAGATCCCATGTTTGATATAGAAGTAATAAATTTCGAGCTGGAGCAGGCAGGAATAAAAAAGCCGACTTTATACGTGCTTAATAAATCAGAAGCGGCGGAAAATATTAAAAACGACTTTATCTCCAAACTCCCCGGTCCTTATATAGAGGTAGACCCGGTTTTTGGCACCGGGCTGGATAATCTCATAAAGGCGGGATATGACCTGTTAAATCTAATCACTTTCTTTACCACCGGGGAAGACGAATCACGGGCCTGGACTACACTTCGAGGAGAAACCGCTCCGTTTGCCGGTCGCTCCATCCATACGGATTTTCAGCAAAAGTTTATCCGCGCGGAAGTCGTATCGTATGACCAGCTTATTGAAGCCGGAAGTTTTGTAAAAGCGCGCGAACGCGGCTGGGTGCGCACAGAAGGCAAAGAATACATTGTAAAAGACGGAGACGTTATAGAATTTTTGATATGACCCAAGAACGCAAAGGCGAGTTGTATATATTCTCCGGCGCCATTACCTGGAGCCTGTTTCCCATAATCACTATTTTGTCGTACAGGAGTCTTCCCAGTATGATTTCTTTAGCCCTGTCTACTTTTTTAGCCAGCATAATTTTTTTTGCAATTGCACTGTACCGGAAAAAACTGCATGAATTAAAAAATCCGCTTTTATGGAAGTACATCATAGGCATAACTGTTTTTATCGGGATTTTATACTATGCCTTCGGCTTTTACGGGCTCACAAAAACTACCGCGGGGAATGCGAGCATCATTGGCCTGTTTGAAGTATTTACATCTTTCGTACTTTTTCACATAATCCGTAAAGAGCCGTTTTCTTTGGAATCCAAGGTCGGTTCCGCTCTAATGATTCTCGGAGCCGCGACGGTTCTTTTCCCAAATTTTTCATCAATTAATTCCGGAGATTTTTTCATTTTTCTCGCCACGTTTTGCGCGCCCTTAGGTAATCTCCTCCAACAAAAAGCAAAAAAAATATCCTCAACCGAAACGATATTATTCCTGCGCAGTATAATAGCGGCACCCTTCATACTGTTACTGGCGTATGTGTTCAAACAGAACCTGGAGTTGCCCCAGATAAAAGATTCTTTTATTTTTTTGGTTATAAATGGTATATTTATCCTCGGTTTGTCAAAAATTTTATGGCTGGAAGGAATTTCCCGCATATCGGTTACGAAATCGAACGCGCTTTCAAGTATTGCGCCACTATTTACCCTGTTTTTTGCCTGGTTAATATTCAGCCAAGCGCCGACCGTCTGGCAAATCGCTTCCCTTATACCGTTTTTCTTCGGGGTGTTGTTTCTGACGGATAATTTAAAATTAAAATATTAATATAAAGCAATATGGATAAAATTAAAATTTTCTGTTCCAAAGACTGGACGGATTACGAGCTTCTGGATACCGGTGAAGGGGAGAAGCTGGAGCGGTTTGGGGAGTACACTTTCATCCGTCCTTTTGAAGACGCGGTCTGGCCCAAGAGCCTGCCTGTTTCAGAGTGGCAAAAAGCGGACGGGAAATTTTGGAGCTCCAAAGAAGGCACGAAAAAAGGCTGGAAAATGGCCGGAAAAATCGAGTCAAAATGGGAAATGGCATACAAAGGCGTAAAATTTCTGGCTTCACCTACGCCGTTTAGACACCTTGGTTTTTTCCCGGAACAGGCAAGCCATTGGGATTTTATAGAAGACAGAATAAAAACTGCCCTTTCTTCTGCTCCAAGGCCAAAATTTTTAAATTTATTCGGTTATACCGGCGTGGCGAGCCTCTTTGCTTTAAGGGCTGGCGCGGATGTTACGCACGTGGATGCTTCGTGGCAGAGTTTGAAATGGGCAAAAGAAAATCAAGCGGCTTCCGGGCTGGAGGATATGCCAATGCGGGTTATTGAAGACGATGTTTTAAAGTTCTTGGAGCGTGAAGCAAAAAGAGGCAACAGGTATGATGCCATAATCATGGATCCGCCCAAGTTCGGGCGCGGGCCCAAAGGGGAAGTATGGAAGATAGAAGAAATGCTACCCCGACTCCTCTTGCAAATAAAAAAAGTTCTCTCCGACAAGCCGATTTTTGTCATACTGACTTCATACGCAGTTGAGTCCTCTTCGCTATCTCTAGGGCACGCATTGTCTGATACCATGAAGGACTTCAAGGGGAGCACAGAGTCGGGAGAACTTTGCGTATTGGAAAAATCAAACGGACGCAATATGTCTCTTGCCAATACCTCCATATGGAGCACCGAATAGTCAGGCAGACAATGTTTCGGGCGTGTCGTCTTCTTCGTCTTGTATTTCTTCCTGAATGTCTTCCACGTCTTCCTGGATTTCGTCCACATCTTTTTGGATTTCCTCAATGTCTTCGGATACTTCTTCCAGTTCCTCCGCGTGCTGGTTTACGGTCATTTGTATAAAAATGGACAAATAAATCGCCTCTAAAGAGACGACGGTAGTTAATATAAGTAGCACATCGGACGAGGAAACGCCGAACAAGCGCAAACCAAGCATCCCTATAAAGAAAATAGTATGCACAAGTATGGATTGAGGCGAGCCAATCCACCTGGTCAATTTTTTTGAAAAATTCTCGAATTTTTTTCGCATGGCTTTATCGCATATATCACCATGACCTCTTTGAGAAGTTCAGAGCCCTTACTCCGGGCTTCTCAAATAGGTCATATTGTCTACTACCTAACATATGATACAATATATGGTATCGGAAGACAATAAGCTTATCAGTTAATAAGTTGATAAATAAAATGAAAGAATTTATTAAGAAAAATTTTGCCGTATTATTAGCTTTTCTCCTGCCTCTTGCCCTCATTCTGATAGTTACCGTGGGTGTTTACCTTCCTTCCTTGTTTGTTTCCACTCATTATAATTTTTTATACGTATCTTGCGTGAATAGCGATAATTACTACTCGTATGATTACAACTGCGCAAATTACGGGCAGAAACGATACTCGGTCGTGAACAATACCTTGTCAGTCAACCCCGTAGATATGGTAGCAGACGTAAACAAAGACGGAGTGCCGGATTATAGCAGAATCGCGGATAATGCTAGAATCTTTTTACACGATACTCAAAAAAACGAAAGCCGCGAAATATCTTTAGTTGAGGCGCAGAGCCTCCGGCTGGACGGGCTTCTCACTTCGCCGGACGGGGTAACTGTTTCAAGCTCTTACGGAGGCGGGGGCGATTATTTCTTCCCATTCGGAGGAGGTTCCAGCTCTTACGGGTACTACATTGTTAAAGGCAAAGGAAAAGACCGGCTGAACCTCATAAACGATACCGACCGTTATTATTATCGAAACAACTTCCAGTTCATTGGCTGGGTGTTGCCGGGCAGGACCAATTAGTAATTAACATTTTGTAATTATTTTATGAACAAAGAAGAATTGCTGCGGGAGTTGTCCGGGAAAATAAACATGGGAGAAGTAAGCAGGGAAGAGGTAGCAAGCGTACTAAGTCTTGCGCCGAACCCGTCCGCGGGAAACATTACAGACACAAAAAATACTCCGCATTTTTCCATAACAAAGATGCTGTATATTTTAGGCGCGGCAGTTGTGGTCATAGGTATAGTTATTTTTGTGGAGCAGATTTGGGACGATGTCGGTTCGGGCGGGCGCATAGCGGTAACTCTGGGCCTGGGACTTCTTCTCACCACCGTAGGCTCGTTCCTACTCAAACAAAAACCGGGGGAAAATATCGGTTCGGTTTTTCTAGCTATTGGGGGTGCCCTTATTCCCGGAGGCGCGGTAGTCACTCTTTCCGAACTTAACATAGATACCAACACTCTCTGGCCGTTTACCTTTACGTTCGGCATAATATTTATATTTTATTTGTTGTTAAATTTCGCTCAAAAAAACGCGGTACTCACTTTCTTTGCCATAGGCAACGGCACGACATTCATCTATCTTTTGGTTGAATCAATGATCGATGAGGCCTTTTACATGCACGGGGATATTTACGCTTACCTTACGATGATAATCGGCGTTAGCTATCTTCTCTTGGCCTATAGTTTCCGGGAGGGGTGGAACAAACAGCTTGTAAGAGTCCTTTACTTTTTCGGAACCGCCGCTTTTCTCGGCGCGGCTTTCTCTAGAGTTTTTGATTCCGTGCCATGGCAAATGCTTTACTTCTTTATAGTCATAGGCGGTCTTTTCCTAGCAGCCCGGCTTCGAAGCACCTCCGTCTTGGTCTTAAGCACCATCTTTCTTATAGCTCACGTGTCTTATATTACTAGTGAATATTTTGCGGATTCCATAGGCTGGCCCATCTCTCTCATTTTCCTCGGTTTTATATTTATCGGCCTCGGGTATGTCTCAATCACCATTAACAAGAAATATATCAAGACCTAGAGCCGGCTCCGGATGTTTTGCAAATAAGACGCGCCTTGGCTATTATGAAAAAGTATGAAGGAATACAACCATAAGAAAGTTGAAAAGAAGTGGCAGGCCTTTTGGGAAAAAACCGGTGCATATAAAGCGGAGAGTAATTCCAAAAAACCAAAGTTTTACTCTTTGATAGAATTTCCTTATCCTTCTGGGGCTGGCATGCACGTGGGGCATATACGCAGCAACACAGCGATGGATGTAATTTCCCGCAAGCGAAGGATGGAAGGCTTTAATGTGCTTTATCCCATAGGCTGGGATGCCTTCGGTCTGCCTACGGAAAATTATGCGATAAAGACCGGCATTCATCCGATAAAAGTTACCAAACAAAACACGGATACGTTCCGGAGACAGTTAAAGGCTCTTGGATTTTCTTTTGATTGGAGCCGTGAAGTAAACACTACCGACCCCAAGTACTATAAATGGACCCAGTGGATATTTTTGCAATTTTTCAAAAAAGGACTAGCTTATAAAAATAAGACGGAAATAAATTGGTGTCCCGTGGATAAAATCGGTCTTGCCAACGAAGAAGTGGTGGCCGGCTGCTGCGAGAGGTGCGGCGCCAAAGTTGAAAAAAGGGAGAAAGAGCAATGGATGCTCGCTATTACCAAATATGCCGAGCGGCTGGATAAAGACCTAGACACAGTGAATTACTTGGAGAAAATAAAAATCCAGCAGAGGAATTGGATAGGGAAGTCCGAAGGCGCGGAGATTGAATTCAAAATTTCCCCTATCTCGGGGATAGGGGAAAAAGTGAAAGTTTTCACTACGCGCCCTGATACCATTTTCGGCGCTACTTATGTAGTGTTGTCGCCGGAACATGAGTTGATTAAAAATTTAAAATCAAAAGTAACTAATTGGGAAGAAGTAGAAAAATATATACAACAAAGCAAAAAGAAAACCGATATCGAAAGAACCGCAGAAAGCAAAGAAAAAACAGGTGTAGAGTTAAAAGGTGTCCGGGTCATAAATCCCGCAACCGAAGAAGAAATTCCTGTATGGATAGCGGACTACGTACTGTCTACTTACGGTACGGGGGCGATAATGGCGGTTCCTGCGCACGATGAGCGTGATTTTGAATTCGCGAAGAAATATAATTTACCGATTAAACAAGTGGTCATGCCTGACTTGCTTGATAACAGTAACCCTCCGCGGGCGGATAAAAAAGATACACAGCGCAAAACAGTGCATGTTATTTTGAGAGATGTAAAAAATCAATCGGTGCTTATGATTTTTTTGAAAGGCGAAAAGTGGAAAGGCTTGGACCCCAGGAGTTTTATCGTGGGCGGTATTGAAGAAGGCGAGTCGGAAGTAGATACAGCGGTTAGGGAAGTACGGGAAGAGGCCGGGTATGAAAATATAAAGTTTGTTGAAAAAATTCCATTTGAAGTACAAGGAAAATTCTTTGCGGCGCATAAGGATGTAAACAGAGTAGTGCATGTGCAGGCTCTTCTTTTTGATTTGGTAGGGTCGGAAAAAGTTGAAATCACGGAAGACGAGTTCTTTTCGAAAGATTCTCACGAGATGAAATGGATTCCTTACGGGGAAGTTGAAAAAAATTTAACTATTCCGGAGGACCAGATAATTTGGAAGTATTACCAGTCGGGAGGCTTTTCCCATAACGAAAATGGCATTTTACTAAACTCCGGAAAATTTTCGGAAGCAGATTCCGAGAAAGTTAAAAAAGAAATCACTGAATTTGTCGGCGGAAAGACGGTTACCAGGTTCAAGTTGCGTGACTGGGTTTTTTCCCGTCAAAGGTATTGGGGGGAGCCGATACCCCTTATCAACTGCGGAAAATGCGGTTTTGTGCCGGTGCCCGAGCGCAGTTTGCCCGTAATTCTTCCAAAAGTGGCAAAATATAAACCTACGGATAACGGGGAAAGCCCCCTTGCCGAGATGAAGTCGTGGGTAAACGTGAAATGTCCGAAGTGCAAAGGTAAAGCCAGGCGAGAAACAGACACGATGCCAAACTGGGCCGGAAGCTCTTGGTATTTCCTGCGCTATGTTGACCCTAAAAACAGCAAAGAGTTTGCCTCAAAGAAAAGTTTAAAGTATTGGACTCCAGTTGACTGGTATAACGGGGGAATGGAACACACCACTCTCCACCTTTTATATTCTCGTTTTTGGCATAAGTTTTTGTATGACCTGAGGCTGGTTCCCACGAGCGAACCGTATATGAAACGCACTTCGCACGGGATGATCCTCGCGGAACAGGGCGAAAAAATGTCCAAGTCGAAAGGGAACACCGTAAATCCGGATGACCTGGTAAAAACATACGGCGCGGATACGCTCCGAATGTACGAGATGTTCATGGGTCCCTTTGACCAGTCCGTCTCCTGGAATACTAACAGCATGATAGGCCCTAGAAGGTTCTTGGAAAGAGTTTGGAAAATTGCTTCACGGATTGATGATTTTAAAAGTCCTCGGTCTTCCGGGTCCCTATCCCGGCCAGACTTTAAAAATCATCAATCCGTTTCGCTTACAAAACTTTTGCACAAAACAATTAAAAAAGTTTCCGAAGACATAGAAGAAATGCGTTTCAATACAGCCATCTCTACCATGATGGTGTTCATAAACGAGGCTGAGAAAGAAGAGCGTGTTTTTCCGGAAGATTTTAAAAAATTTCTGCAGATTCTTTTCCCGTTTGCCCCGCACATTAGCGAAGAGTTATGGTCAATTCTGGGAGAAAAAAAATCAATCGGCTTGTCTGTCTGGCCGGAGTGGGATAAGAACTTGATTCAGGACGAAGAAATAAAAATAGCAATTCAAATTAACGGCAAAGTGCGCTCGGAGATTACAATAAAGCCGGATGACCCGGAAGAAAAAATCAAAGCCCAGGCTCTAGCGGATGGCAACGTTTTAAAGCACACGGACGGCAAAGAGGTCAAAAAGGTAATTTATGTCAAAAACCGACTTATAAACATAGTCTTATAGCTGTATTTTATTATCAGCATATGATATAATTTTTCCATGAACTCTGACATATTTGATAGGTTGTCTTTCTTGTCATTATTTTTAGTAGTAGTGTTGTTGCCTATTTTTTGTTTGCCTTTTACCCGCATCCCGGTAGAGACCTCGAAAGGTCTTTTGCTTGTTTTAGGGCTTGCGCTCACGATAATTTTTTGGGCGATAGCCAGATTTATGGACGGTAAAATAACCTTCCCAAAATCTTGGCTTCTTGTTTCCGGTTTCGGGATAGTGCTGGCTTTTCTTCTTTCTGCCCTCGTAGCTCCGAATTCTCAGGTGTCCTTGTTCGGTACCATGTTTGACATAGGAAGTTTTTGGTTTATCTTTGCCGGCTTCATACTTATGCTCATGTGCGCTGTTGTTTTCAGGACCCCCAAACAGGTAAAAATAGTGTTACTCTGGACGATACTATCTTCTACTCTCGTCATAGTTTTTCAGATAGCTCACATATTTTTCCCAGCATTTCTGTCTATGGGAATTTTAGCTAATAAAACAAGCAACGTATTAGGATCATGGAACGCTCTCGGTCTTTTTGCCGGGTTCTCTACCCTGATGTTTCTTTTGGTTATAGAATTTTTTTCCATTTCCAAAAAGGAAAAATTAGTCTTGCAAATATTTATTCTGCTCTCATTGTTTCTAATGGCAGCCGTAAACTTCCCGCTGGTTTGGATATTCCTCGGGATTTCCAGTTTGATTATCTTTGTCTATAAAGTTTCAATCACTCTGCAGAGCGGCGATGATGAAGAAAAAAAGAAGAATTTTCCGGGAGTTTCCTTCGTGGTAGTAATGATATCACTGCTCTTCTTTCTGAACCCTCTTATATCGGTATCTAGCGGGTATCTGGGCGACATCATACCGGGACGTCTCGGTATATCAAACGCCGAGATCAGCCCTTCTTTCGGGGCTACTATGTCAATTACCAAAAACGTGCTTGTGAAGCATCCGGTTTTTGGCCTTGGTCCCAACAGGTTCGGTGAAGCTTGGGCAATGTACAAGCCGGCCGTAATAAACAATACCGCTTTCTGGAATGTTTCTTTTGATTCCGGTTCCGGCTTATTGCCGACTTTGGCTGCCACCACCGGCGCTATTGGAATCCTGTCCTGGTTTGTATTCCTAGTTCTCTTTTTAATCAGTGGCGTTAAATCTGTTTTCTCCGGCATTAAGAAGGGGATAAATTGGGAAATAATGGCATTTTTCGTGCTTTCTCTATATCTGTTCATTTCCGCTATGTTTTATTCTACGGGTTCGGCTTTATTTTTACTTGCGCTTGCGTTTACCGGCTCCTTCATCGGGTTGGTCACATTCTCATCAAAAGAAGAGGCGAATATATCTTTCCTAAATGACCACAGAAAAAGCTTTTTCTCAATAATGGCTCTCCTCATCTTGATAGTGCTCGCTCTCGCGACGGCGTTCAAATATATCGAGCGCTTTGTTTCCGTGGCATATTTCGGAAAAACGCTTTCCGCCACCACCGAACCGGTTGCCGAAGAAAACATAGGGAAAGCCATTTCTTTGTATTCTAATGATCTGTATCTGAGAACTTATTCCCAGGTATTTCTTACCAAGCTGAGCACTTTGGCAAATAAAGAAGGAACTCTTTCCGGGGAAGAAAAGATGGAGTTGCAGGCAAGCTTTGACCAAGCAATAAAAAGCGCACAAATGGCTACCGAGTATAATACGCAGAATTATTTAAATTTTCAACTTCTGGGCTCGGTTTACCAGACGGTAGGTTCACTTGGGGTTAAAGACGGGTATAGCAACGCCGTTCTCGTGTATCAAAACGCTTCTAACTTAAATCCATTAAATCCTGGGCTCAAGCTGGCTATGGCGGGTGCTTCCTTCGCAGACGGTAAAATAAGGGAAGCAAAAGAATATGCCAACGCAGCCCTGACTTTGAAGCCGGATTATTTTGACGCCTTGATCACTCTTTCAAGGATTGCAAAAAGTGAGAATAACAATACTCTTGCGTTGTCTTATGCGCAGGCTGCCTTGAAACTTGACCCAAGCAACAAAGACCTGATTGCGTACATAAGCTCACTAAACAACTCTTCTCCCGCTTCAACCACTACTGAAAACCCTAAGCAATAAAAGTAAAGGATGGAGAAGATTCTAAGAATTTTTACTAAAGAATCCGGCAGTATAAACCAAGCAGCCCTTCTTCTGGGCTGTTTGACTTTACTGTCGCAAGTGTTGGCACTTTTCCGCGATCGTTCCATTGCTCACTTTATCGGGCCTTCCTCCGCGCTCGACGCTTATTACGCCGCATTTCGCGTTCCGGACTTGATTTTTATCTGCATTGCCTCGCTCGCTTCGGTTACGGTTCTTGTGCCTTTTATTGTGGCTAAAATGGATGGGGATAAAGTGACCCCAGAAGCAAGGAAATTCCTGAATGATATTTTTACAGTTTTCCTCTCCCTGATGGTAGCCGTTGCTTTAGTCGCGTTTTTCTTAATGCCGAAGCTGGTGGTTTTTGTAGCTCCGGGATTTACTCCCGCTCTTCAGGCCGAGGTTGTAATGCTTTCCAGGATAATGCTGCTTTCTCCCATTTTAATGGGCGTATCCAATCTGTTCGGGGCAGTAACCCAGCTTTTCCGAAAATTCTTTATTTACTCTCTGAGCCCCATATTTTATAACATTGGTATAATTGTCGGGGTAATATTTTTTTATCCCAAATTTGGAATTTACGGCCTAGCCCTGGGAGTTGCCCTGGGGGCACTTATGCATTTTGCGGTGCAGGCCTTTGCCTCGCACAGCTGTGGATTTACGCCGAAATTTTCCTTTAATATAAATTTCAAAGATGTTGCCTCCGCCGCAGTCACATCTCTTCCGAGAACTATGGGCCTTGCTTTTAATAATATCGCCCTCATTTACATCATCGCGCTTGCTTCATTTTTGGAAAGCGGTTCCATATCGGTATTTAACTTTGCCTTTAACTTGCAGTCCGTGCCGCTTAATATTATCGGGATATCTTATGCGGTAGCTGCTTTTCCAACGCTCGCAAAATCATTTAACAGCGGGAAAAAAGAAGAATTTAAAAACCACCTGAAAGACGCAGGCAGAGCCATCGTCTTCTGGTCCCTTCCGGTTATTTTTCTTTTTATCGTGGTTCGCGCTCAGATTGTGCGTGTGATATTCGGTTCCGGATCTTTTTCCTGGGAAAACACACGTTTAGTGGCCGCCTGCCTGGCAATTTTTTCAATTTCTATTTTGGCGCAGGGGATGACCACGCTTCTGTCCCGTTCTTACTATGCCACGGGCAATACAAAACGGCCGCTCATAGTGAATTTTTTCAGTTCCGTTTTAATTATAATCTTGTCTTATGTCTTTGTGCATATTTTTGAAAACTGGCTTTTCTTCCGTTACTTCATCGAGTCTTTATTAAAGGTAAGCGACATTCCGGGAACGGAAATATTAATGCTTCCGCTCGCTTATTCCGTGGGGACAATCCTGAATTTTGTCCTGCATTTGTTTTTTATCAAGAAAGATTTTATGCATAACGATTCTTTCATCACCAAAACTTTTTTCCAAAGTCTAGGGGCATCATTTTTCCTCGGAGGTGTCGCGTACATATTTTTGAACATTTTATCGCCAATTTTTGGAACCGTTACCTTTATGGGCGTGTTTCTTCAGGGATTTATTTCCGGAGTCATGGGCATTATAGCCGCTATCATTGTTTTATATCTACTAAAAAGCGAAGAGCTGCGTGACCTTATGGAGGCGCTATCTACCAAGTTTTGGAAAGCAAAAGTTCTTCCGCCTGCCCAAGAAGAGCTTTAAAATCTTTATATTTTATGGTAGATTTGATAAATGTCTTTGTTTAGGAAGATAAAAAAATATATTTGGCCCCAAATGCGGAAATATAAAGGGGCTCTTTACGTTATCCTGGCACTCTTTACCTTTAGGGTTATTTTTGACTCCATCCTGATACCTTTTTACTTTAAAAGTATTATTGATAACTTGTCGCGCTCGGGAACCGACCGCATGCTTATTTCCGGCCAACTTTTCACGCTGGTATATATAATCATCGGCTTGAACCTACTCGTGGCGATTTCAGCCAGAACCCGGCAGTTCATATACTTCAATTTCATAATAAACGTTACAAGGGAGCTCCGCAATTTTGCTTTTCAAAGAATAGAGCAAAATTCCTACACCTTTTTTTCCAATACCTTTGCCGGCAGCCTGGTTACAAAGTCACGACGTTTTGTTTTCGCTTTTGACACAATGTTCGATATATTTATTTTCAACTTCCTGAACTTCTTTATTGTTTTGGTGGGTGTTTTTATCGTGCTTACCATGGAGTCTGCGGTTATTAGCGCTACTTTTTTTGGTCTTACTGTAGTTTACCTGGCGGTAGTTTCGTTTTTCGTAAACAGGAAAATGAAGTATGACGTGCTTGAAGCCGCGCAAGACTCACGGATAAGCGGAAGGCTCGCGGATGTTTTCAGCAACATTTCCGCGGTAAAATTTTTCTCTTCCCGGGAAGAGGAGATACGTTCATTCGGCAAGTACACCGAAGAAGGGGCGGTCAGAAGCCGACAAGCTCTCTTTTTCGGAGGAAAAATCGAAATCGTGCAGGGTATATTTACTTTCTTGATTCAGGGCGTACTTATTTATGTAATGGTTTATTTATGGATAAATAATAAAATTTCCACAGGTACCGTTGTCCTGGTGCAGACATACATGACCATTATCTTGGTCAGGCTATGGGACTTGAGCAACTCAATGACAAAATTCATGAAAGCAGCCTCGGACATGAAAGAAATGATTGATTTGTTCGAGGTAACCCCGGACATACTGGACCCCGAAAATCCGGAGAAATTAAATATGACCAAGGGGCATATAGTCTTCAAAGACGTTTCTTTCAAATACAACATGGGCGAAGAAGTTTTTTCCAACTTTAATCTGGATATCAAGCCGGGCGAACGCATAGGAATAGTGGGTCATTCGGGTGCAGGAAAATCCACGATTACAAAGCTTCTCCTTAGATTTAATGACGTTACAAGAGGAACAATAACCATCGACGGACAAGACATAAAGAATGTCGCCCAGGATGCCCTCCGAAGCGCGGTGTCTTATGTGCCACAAGAACCGATTCTGTTTCACCGACCAATCAGGGAAAATATTTCTTACGGAAAGCCCGAGGCCAGTCACGAAGAAATTATCGAAGTCGCAAAAAAAGCGCATGCGGACGAATTTATTTCCAAGCTGCCGAACGGATATGAAACTTTGGTCGGGGAGCGGGGAGTAAAGCTTTCCGGTGGAGAAAGACAAAGAGTTGCCATAGCCCGTGCTATGCTGAAGGATTCCCCGATACTGATGCTAGACGAAGCGACAAGTTCTCTGGATAGTATAAGCGAGCATTATATCCAAGACGCATTTACCGAACTCATGAAAGGCAAAACCACGATAGTAATTGCGCATCGCCTTTCAACGATACAAAAGCTGGACCGCATTATCGTGCTCGACCAGGGGAAAATAGTGGAAGAAGGCACCCACAAAGAGCTTTTGGATAAAAGAGGCTTTTATGCGAACCTATGGAATCATCAAACAGGATTTCTGGAATAGATTATGGACTTAAAACATCCCGGTAGCAGAGCAGAGCTCGCTACGGGACAGGCATCAGAAATTTTATGAAATTATCAAATATAAGAAACTTCAGCATAATAGCGCACATAGACCACGGCAAGAGCACTTTGGCCGACAGGATGCTTGAGATTACACACACGATAGAGACGCGTAAAATGCGCGACCAGGTGCTTGATTCAATGGATCTCGAGCGCGAAAGGGGTATTACTATCAAAATGCAGCCCGTGCGAATGGAGTACGAGCTGAAGGGAGAAAAATACATCCTAAATCTCATAGATACCCCGGGGCACATAGACTTTTCCTACGAGGTTTCGAGGGCCCTAAAGGCCGTAGAAGGCTCTATTTTACTGATTGATTCAACACAGGGAGTGCAGGCTCAAACGCTTACTACGCTCACTATGGCGCGCGAGGGAGGGCTTAAAATCATTCCTGTGCTTTCAAAAATAGACTCTCCGTTGTCTCGGGTTGAAGAAATAAAAGAAGAGGTGGTAAAGCTTCTCGGATGCGACCCGGATGAAATTTTACTTGTTTCTGGGCGTACAGGGGAAGGCGTGTCCGGGCTTCTGGAGGAGGTGATAAAACGGGTACCGGAGCCCAAAGCAACACATCCTGGAGAAAATATTTTACGCGCTCTTGTTTTTGACTTTAAGTATTCCAATCACCGGGGGGTGATAGTTTTCGTGCGGCTTCTGGATGGTAAAGTAACGAAAGGGGACACGCTCCTGTTCGCGGTTTCCGGTGAAAAATTTACCGCTCTTGAAGTCGGGACCTTTTCCCCGGAAGAAACTCCCCGGGATTTTCTTTCATCGGGGGATACGGGTTATATAGTGACCGGAATTAAAAAGCCCGGCATTGCGTCGGTCGGGGATACCATAACCATGTTTAAAAATCCTTTGCCGGCTTTTCCGGGATATATGCAGCCGATGCCGGTCGTTTGGGCATCCGTATTTCCGGAGGATGCGGACGACTTCGCGGAGCTGAAGCTTTCTTTGGGAAAATTAAAACTTTCCGATTCCGCTTTTTCTTACGAAGAAGAAGCTTCCGGTTCTTTGGGTAAAGGTTTCCGCTGCGGATTTCTAGGAATGCTCCACCTGGAAATCATTACCGAGCGCCTGAAACGAGAGTTCAATTTAAAACTGGTTATAACCACTCCTTCTATCACCTATGAAGTGCTTTTGACGAACGGAAAACGGGAAAAAATATATTCGCCTTACTTTTTCCCCGACGATGGAAACATAAAGGATGTTTTCGAACCGTGGGTAAAACTAAAAATTATCACTCCCATAGAATATGTTGGCAACATAATGCAGCTATTGTTTGAGCACGAAGGAGAAATAGGCGTGACCGACAACTTTGGCGATAACCGTTCGTCAATTTCTGTCATGATGCCGCTCCGGGAATTAATGCGTAATTTCTTTGACGAACTTAAGAGTGTTTCTTCCGGCTATGGCTCTATCTCTTACGAGATAAGTGAGATGCGCGAGGCGAACGTGACCCGGCTCGACCTCCTCGTTGCGGACGAAGTGGTGCCGGCGTTTTCCAGAGTTGTTTCAAAAAAAAGAGCCGAAGAGGAGGCCGAAACGGCGGTGGACAAGCTTACCGAATTACTGCCCAGACAGATGTTTACCATGAAAATTCAGGCGCGCTCGCTCGGACGTATTATTTCTTCACGGACACTATCCGGCATGAAGAAAGATGTTACTCAGCATATGTACGGCGGAGACATTACCCGTAAAATGAAGTTGCGCGAGAAGCAAAAGAAAGGTAAAAAGAAGATGAAAGAACGCGGAAGGGTGAATATCCCCCAGGATGTTTTTTTGAAGATGATGCGAAGCGGAGAGAAGTAAGAGAAATAACAAAGTTCTACCTGAATATCGGAGTATAAAGCAATATCATGCTGATGATGATAAGCGCGCTCACTACCGCCCAAATGAACTGGATTCTTTTTTGATGTTTTTTGTTAAAAAGCATATACTTACCATAGCATATTATGAGGAATTTTCAACAAAAAAGAGGTTGGCGGAATATATTTGAGTCAAAACCTTTCCTGATACTTTTTGGTTTTCTAATTTTGTTTTTTATTTGGAGCATGCTGGGTTTTTGGAATAAAATGCAGGAAACCGGAAAAAACAAAAAAATTGCCGAAGATAAAGTGGCTCAATTGGAAGAACAAAAAGAAAAACTAACTTCTGACACTAACAGCCTGCAAACCGACGAGGGAAAAGAAAAATTTTTTAGGGAAAACCTGGGTCTGGCGAAAGAGGGGGAAGACTTAATCGTGGTGGTGGAAGATAAAAACAAAGAGGCGCCGGAGTCTACGGATTCCGGAGGTTTTTGGGGATTTTTTAAGAATTGGTTTAAATAATTAATATGGTACAATAAAGCTATGAAAATCGCATTTTTTGGATTGGACAAAGAAAAACAGCCTATTTTTACAAGCGCTTTACGGGGGATAGAAATATCTTTTTTTGAGGAAGTTCTGGACAAAAAGAGCGTTGAAAAATCTCCAGACGCGGAGATTGTTTGTGTTTTTGTGGATTGCACCGTAGACCGGGAAGTTATAGACAAGCTTCCAAATTTGAAATTTATTGCCACCCGTTCCACTGGATACGACCACGTGGATGTTAAATACGCGGGAACAAAAGGAATAAGTGTTTCAAATGTGCCCGCTTACGGCTCTCACACAGTAGCGGAATTTACCTTCGGGCTCCTGTTAAACCTTTCCAGAAAAATCGCAAGTTCCAATAGTTACCTGAGAGAAACTCTTAAATATAATTATTTGCCTTGGATGGAAGGATTTGACCTGGCGGGTAAAACTTTGGGCGTGGTTGGTACCGGTAAAATCGGCAAGAATGTGATTAAAATCGCCAAAGGCTTAGAAATGAATGTTATAGCCTGCGATCCGCACCCCGACGCGCTTTTTGCGGAAGAAAACAAATTTGAATATAAAAATTTTCAGGAAGTTATTTCCGGAGCGGATATAATTACCCTGCACACCCCTTATACGCCGGAAAATCATCATATGATAAACAAAGAAAGTATTTCAACCATGAAAAAAGGTGTTTACTTGGTTAATACTGCCCGCGGAGCTCTTATCGACACGGAAGCCTTGGTTACCGGGCTCAAAGAGGGGATAATTGCGGGAGTGGGGATAGACGTAATTGAAGGAGAAGTAGAGACACAGGCCGGCGAAAAAGGAGGTGTAACCTCCCTTAATCATGAGCTTATGAAAATGCCAAACGTAATTGTGTCCCCACATATGGCTTTTTATACGCGCGAAGCGGTAGATTCGATAATGCGGACAACAGCAGAAAATATAAAAGGGTTTATTTCCGGTGCGCCAACCAATTTAGTAAAATAAAAATGGAGAGGCAAATAAAAAATTTTGACGAATTGGCCACAAGCGAAAACCGTAAAACCGCGCTTGCTATAGCGGAAGCCGGACTGCTCGCGATTAACACGGAAAACGTAATTTTTAATTCCGTAAAATTTAAAAATAATATTTTAAGCGTAGCGGGAGAAGAATTTGACTTGGCAAAGTTCAAGGCGATAAAGGTAGTGGGTTTTGGCAAGTCGTCCGTCGGTGCGGCGTTGGCCCTTACGAAAGTGATGGGCGATAAAATAACCGAAGGCGCGGTTATAGGACTTTCAAAAGTTGATTGCGGTAATATTGAGACTTTCGCAGGCAGTCATCCGCGGCCTACCGCGGTCAACCTGCAAGCCGGGAAAAGGATATATGGAATAGCAGAAAATTCCAGCGAAGAAGACCTTATCATCGCGGTTATTTCCGGAGGAGGCTCGGCTTTGTTGTGTTCTTCCGAAGATGAGTGCGAACAAGGGGCAAAACTATACGACTCATTTTTAAAATCCGGTAAAACCATAAACGAAATAAATACGATCAGAAAGCATCTCTCTCTCTTAAAAGGCGGAGGCCTCGCAAAAGTTTCTTATCCGGCTACGATTATAGGACTTATCTTCTCGGATATACCCGGGGATAATTTTGAAAATGTTGCTTCCGGCCCGACCTATAAAGACGGCACCACTATGGCGGATGCCCAAAAAATAATTACCAGTAATAGTTTGGGCCATTTTGATTTGGTTGAAACTCCGAAAGAAGACAAGTATTTCGAAAAAATTCATAATTTTGTCCTAGTATCAAACAAAACGGCGGTGGAGGCCATGGCGAAAAAGGGGAAGGAGCTCGGATTAAAAACCAAAGTTGTTTCGACAGAGTTATATGACCAAGTAGGCGTCGCGCTCCGGAAAATTCTCTCCGCTAAAGAAAATAACACGGTTGTGCTGGCGGCGGGCGAGCCGTCTGTGGAGGTGATAGGTAAGTCCGGAAAAGGGGGACGCAATATGCATATGGGGCTCACCGCGATAGTAGAAGGGGCGATTGACCGTGGCTCCGTCTTTATACCTCTTGCGTCGGACGGCATTGATAACAGCGATGCGGCCGGAGTCGTAATCGACGAAGATACACTACAAAAAATAGAGAAATTAAATCTGGACGCCAAAAACTACCTGGAACGCTTTGATTCATATGAACTTTTTAAACAGACGGGAGATATGATTATGACCGGACCTACAGGCGCGAATGTTTCGGATTTAATGATCCTGCTTACTAGAAAGTAGTTTCCCAATACCTACAAAGTTCCCACTGCTTCGGAAATATTTTTATAGCCGTCGCGTCTTAAGAGTTTGACCAGACCCAGATTTATATCGCTTACCGTCTGCGGACCTTGGTAAATCATTCCGGTTATGAGCTCCAAAAGCGAAGCCCCGGACTTTATTTTTTTATAAGCGTCTTCCGCGGTAAATATTCCACCGACACCGATAATTATTTTTTTACCGTCGTAAAATTTATAAACTTTGCGTATCATTTTATTGGATAGTTCTTCAACTGCCTTGCCGGAAAACCCCCCTTTGCCCGCGTGGCCAAATAAATTCTCCTTAGTCAAGTTAGTGCATACAAAACCGTCTACCGGGTGTTTCCGGCAGACTTCCAAGATACCGTTTAGCTGGGTTTCTTCCAAATCAGGCGAGATTTTTATAAAAACCGGCTTTGATTTACGCACAGAGAAAATTTGTTTCAAGAGCAAGTCAAGATTTTCGGGCTCCGCAAAAATAGGTTTTTCTTCGCAAGTGTTCGGGCAGCTGATGTTTATTGTAAAGTAAGAGCCTATATCTTGAAAAATTTTATACGTGAAAAAATAATCTTCAATCCCCTTGCCCACTTCCGAGGTAAAAGAGGTGTTGGTTTTTGCGATACTTATGCCGACAGGCAGCGGCCAAATCTTATTCCTTAGCCGCTCATACAAGACTTCAGCCCCTAAATTTTTAAGGCCATAATTTATGCGTAAAGCTTGGTGCTCAGGTAAGCGATATAGCCGAGGTTTTGGGTTTCCGCCGTACGGTCTCGCCGTAATTGAGCCGATTTCCGTAAAACCGAAGCCGAGTGATGGCATTATATCTATCATCTCCGCGTTTTTGTCAAAGCCAGCGGAAAGTCCTACCGGATTCTTAAAGTCAATGCCGAGAATATTTTGTTCAAGCATTTTACTGGAATAACCCCACCAGCTATACGCAATTGTCCTAGTTAAAGAGAATTTGCCCATAAACCGTAAAAATACCGACATCATGTCATGTATTTTTACGGGGTCAAACCTGAAGAGAACAGGCTTTATTACCCATTTGTATTTCCTGCCCATTAGATAATTCCTCACGGCAACTATACCGTTTTTCATGTATTTATCTTATCAAAGATATGTTAAAATAAAAAGTAATGGATGAATCCGGGATTAAAAAAGTTGTCGCAGAAGAAATCAAAGATTCAAGAGGGAATCCAACTATCAAAGTAACCGTCTGGGCAGGTGGTGCATCCGGCAGTTTTTCCGTTCCATCGGGAGCCTCTACCGGCATTCACGAAGCCCATGAGCTCAGGGATGATGACGGCAAGGGGGTGCAAAAAGCGATAGAAAAGGTAAATGGCGCGATCGCCGGTGCTTTGTCGGGTCGAAATGTTTTCAATCAAAGCGAAATAGACCAGATTTTGATAGAACTTGATGGCACCCCAAACAAAAACAACCTAGGAGGAAACTCCATGATAGGGGCAAGTATTGCCTGCGCCAAAGCTGCCGCCAAATTAAAAAATATCGAGCTCTTTGAGTATTTACGGACGCTCGCCGATATAAAGCTTTCCAGGAAAGTCCCCCATCTTTTTATTAATCTACTTGAAGGAGGTAAACATGCCAGTAACATTTTAGCTTTTCAGGAATATCACATTGTGCCGGATACTGACAATATTACAGAAGCAATATCAATGGGTATCAATATTCAAAATAGTCTGAAAGAAATATTACTAAAAGATCTTGGAGCCGATTCTGTAGTTTTTGGGGACGAGGGAGGTTTTGCTCTTAAAGTAAAAGACATCAGACAGCCACTTTTTTACCTAAGAGAAGCGATTAAACAAAGCGAGCTGGAAGGCAAAATCCACCTAGCGCTGGATGTGGCGGCAACATCATTTTACCAAAACGGCATGTATAAAATTGACGGTAAAAATATGTCCGGCGAGGAATTGTTGAATATCTATAAATCTTTAATTCAAGAATTCAATTTGCTTTCCATAGAAGATCCCTTTTACGAAGAAGATTTTATTGGTTTTAAAAGATTGAAAGAAGATAATAAAATTCTTATAGTCGGAGATGACCTTACTGTTTCTAATAAAATATTACTAAAGAAAGCTTTAGAAAACAGCAGTATCAATGCAATGATTATAAAACCAAATCAAATCGGCACTTTAACGGAAACACTAGAAACAATGAAATTGGCTAGAGAAAATAATATTGAACTAATCGTTAGCCATCGCGGAGAAGAAACTGATGATGATTTTGTCGCGGATTTGGCGTTTGCGTTCGGCTGTTTTGGGCTAAAGTCAGGGGCGCCCACAAAACCGGAAAGAGTGGTAAAGTATAGAAGGCTGGAGAAAATCGTAAGTTTATTATAAGGATAACAATAGGGATTATTTATGACCGAACAAGCAGGGCAAGGTTTTATTAAATGGTACAGCGAGGTGGGGATTGATGATGTTCCTTCGGTAGGGGGCAAAAATGCCGCGCTTGGAGAAATGTATTCCAACCTTGTGCCGCTCGGAGTGAAAATACCGGACGGCTTTGCCTTGACTTCCGATGCCTACCGTCATTTTTTTAAAAATACGGGTCTTGATGAACAAATAAAAAAGATTCTTTCGGATTTAAACACAACGGATATACGCAATCTGCAAATTCGCGGGAAAAGAGTCCGCGAGGCAATTTTAAAAGCCAGCTTGCCGGAAGATTTAAATGAAGTTATTAGGAAAGCATACGCAAAACTCGGGGAAAAGTACGGAAAAAATATAGACGTAGCCGTTCGCTCTTCAGCTACCGCCGAGGATTTACCCGGCGCATCTTTTGCCGGACAGCAGGAAACGTACCTGAACGTGCACGGCATAGAAAATATTTTAATATCCACGAAAAAATGCATCGCTTCGCTCTTTACCGACCGGGCTATTTCGTACCGGGCGGACAAGGGATTTTCACACTTTGACGCGGCGCTTTCCGTGGGTATTCAGTGCATGGTGCGTTCGGATCTTTCTTCCTCCGGGGTGGCCTTTACCATCGATACCGAAACGGGTTTTGACAAGGTAATTGTGATAAACGGAATATACGGGCTCGGAGAATTCATCGTGCAAGGGATGGTTATTCCGGACGAATTTATAGTTTATAAGCCCACACTCGAAGGCGGCGTAAAAAACCCTATCATCGGCAAACACCTGGGCAAGAAAAACATTAAGTTGGTGTACGCGAAAAATGGCACCAAAAAAGAAAACGTAAAAGAAAAAGAACAAGTGCAATATTCACTGAATGATGCGGAAGTTAAAAAGCTTGCGGGGTGGTGTCTGCAAATAGAAAAATATTTTTCAAAAAAGCACGGGCATTACCAGCCGATGGACATAGAGTGGGCAAAAGACGGCAAGACCGGCGAACTTTTTATAGTACAGGCTCGCCCGGAGACGGTTCGTTCCATGGAAGATAAAAATGTTCTCAAGGAATATCATCTAGAAAAGAAAAGCAAAGTTCTGGTAAACGGAATTTCCGTTGGCGCAAAGATGGGTCGTGGAAAAGTGCGCATACTAAAAAACGCAAAGAACATTTCCCAATTTCAAAAAGGCGAAGTTCTGGTAACGGAAATTACGGACCCGGACTGGGAGCCTATAATGAAGATAGCGAGCGCCATTGTGACCGACAAAGGAGGCAGGACTTCGCACGCGGCGATAGTTTCCCGGGAACTCGGCATACCGTGCATTGTGGGGTCCAATAACGCCACCAAAACGCTTAAAAACGGGCAGGAGGTGACTGTGGATGCTTCCACGGGCTCCGTATATGAGGGCATATTGCCGTTTAAGGTAAGCGAGCACCGCTTGGACAAAATACCAAAACCACCCGTAAAAATAATGGTAAATATCGGCTCCCCGAACGACGCGTTTGCAAATCATCATCTACCGGCGGAGGGAGTGGGATTAGGCAGGCTGGAATTCATCATAGCCTCCTTTGTGCGCGCACACCCGAATGCGCTTTTGCAGTATGAAAACCTAAAGAAGGGTAAGAAGACGCCGTACATAAAAAAAGTTTTGAAAGAAATAGACCGGCTGACTCCTCTTTACAAAGACAAATCTCAGTTCTATGTGGACGAGCTTGCTCTCGGGATTGCAAAAATTGCGGCGACGTTTGCCCCCCACGATGTGATAATACGCTTTTCCGATTTTAAGACCAATGAATACCGAACTCTTCTCGGAGGAGAGTTGTACGAACCGAAAGAAGAAAACCCTATGCTCGGCTGGAGGGGCGCTTCGAGATATTACGACCCAAAATTCAAAGACGCTTTCGCTCTGGAATGCCAGGCGATGAAAAAGGTTCGAGAAGAGATGGGGTTTACCAATGTCGTGCCGATGATTCCTTTTTGCCGTACTCCGGAAGAGGGTAAGCAAGTGATAGAGGTTATGAAAAATAACGGCCTCGACAGGGCGAAAGATTCTACCCTCAGGGTGTATGTCATGTGCGAGATTCCCTCCAATATTTTACTAGCGGACGAGTTCCTGGAAATTTTCGACGGGATGTCCATAGGCTCCAATGACCTGACGCAGCTTACCCTCGGACTCGACCGCGACTCCGGAATAGTTACTCATATTGCCAATGAAAATAACCCCGCAGTAAAGAAGCTCGTGGCGGACATTATCCATAAATGCCGCGCGAAAAATAAATATATAGGTATTTGCGGGCAGGCTCCATCCGATTATCCGGAATTTGCCAAATTCCTAGTAGACGAGGGGATAGAGAGCATGTCGCTTAATCCCGATACCGTTTTTAAAATTATTTTAGCGCTTGCCCCGAAGGAAAAAAGCGGTTAATATACCGCTTGAGCGGGATTAGTTTAGTGGTAAAATGAGTCCTTCCCAAGGATTAGACGCGAGTTCGATTCTCGCATCCCGCACAAAGTAAGAGATAAGAAGCAAATTTATTTGCTTCTGCGTGGAATCGAAAGGCTTTTCCATACTTTAGGCGGAAAAGCACCTGGCTATGTAATAGCCGATTCTCGCATCCCGCACCCACTTGACACGTATGCTATAATTAAACTATTAGAAAATAATTTCAAAGTAGATATATGAAAAATGTAACAATTTATTCGACCCCGACCTGCCATTATTGCCATATGGCAAAAGAATTTTTTAAGGCAAATAACGTAGCTTATACGGAGTACAATGTCGCCTCCGACCTGGAAAAAAGGAAAGAAATGATGGAAAAAAGCGGGCAAATGGGTGTGCCGGTCATAATTATCGGCAATGAGCTTACCGTCGGTTTTGACAAGCCGAAAATAGCCAAACTACTTGGACTTTAGCCCATTCTTAATATAGTATT
>DATDXF010000003.1:0-16660 GCA_036517215.1 Minisyncoccota bacterium
AGCTTCTGAAACATGGAGTTGCGTTGTAAATGGAAGCGAACCAATTCTTGTAAATAGTGTTGAGCTCGGCTTAGGTGATGTTGCAACCTGCACCATTACCAACGATGACAACCGGGCCAAACTAACGATTGTGAAGAATACAGATGAAGCTAGCGGAGATGGCGACTTCAACTTTACAGTAACAGGAACTGGTGAAAATGAATTTTCCGAACAAGTAGAGTTATCTACCGAAGACGGTTCCGCTGAAACAGAAGAACCAATAGAACTTGACGCAGGCTCATATGACGTAGTTGAATCAGTACCAGAAGGATGGAGTTTCTCTAGTGCGATTTGCGAGTATGATGAAGAGGACAATTTCGGAGAAGACATACAAAATGGAGAGAACATCACTTTTGGAAGTGGCGATGAAGTTACTTGCACCTTTACCAACACTAAACGCGCAACATTGACGGTCAAGAAAATTGTGATCAATGACGATGGCGGAACAAAGACCGCTTCTGACTTTTCATTCCAAGTAGGTGATGGAGATGCAATTTCGTTTGACGCGGGTGAAAATAATTTATTGGGTGAAAATCCTCTGGTTGTAAATGCCGGCACTTACTCAGTAACAGAACCGGCTGTAGAAGGGTACACAACCACTTATGAAAATTGTTCCGAGATAATACTGGCAAACGGCGGAAGCGCAATCTGTACTATTACCAATAATGATGTCCAGTCTTCCAGCGGCAACAGCAGCGGAAGTAGAGCAAGACCAAAAAATCCAAACCCAGAAGGAGAAGTTTTAGGAGCTGAAACAGGTCCAAATTCTCCAAAGGAAGGGGAAGGAGAAGTTCAGGGAGATGAAAAATTTGTCTTTACGCTTTTCTTAAAAAAAGGTCCGCCTTATCCGGAGAGTAAGAAAAATGAAGTTATGGAGCTTCAGAAATTCCTAAACGTAGCCGGATTTGGTCCTCTGGTAGTGGATGGGAAATTCGGTCCTTTGACCGAAATCGCGGTAATAAAATTCCAGCTGGCTAATGGCTTGAAAGGGGACGGCGTAATAGGTCCACTTACTAGGGCGGTTTTAAATAAGCCTCAATAATCCCTACTATTATTCCCAAAACCCTATCTTTACAGATAGGGTTTTGTTTGTTATAATGGTATATATGAATTCTTGGTTTTCCTGGCTCAAAAAGCATTTTATCCCCCACGAGGGAAACGACCACCGCCCGCACTTTTTGCGCGACCTCAGCATGCGCAATATTCTCGCTATAGTTATTTTTCTGGAAATATTTTCTTTTTTGATACCGACCCTTACCCAAATAAATTTTTCGGGAGGGATGGCGGCTGTCTTGCCCGCCGTTTTAGATGACCTGACAAACGTGGAACGAAGATCGCAGAATCTGCCGATCCTCTCCGTAAGTCCTGTTTTAAACCAGGCAGCCCAAATGAAAGCGGAAGACATGGCCGCTCTCGGATACTTCGCACACACTAGTCCGGAAGGGAAAACCCCGTGGTACTGGATTGAAAAAGTCGGCTATAAATACCAATATGCCGGCGAAAATCTGGCTATCAACTTCAGCGACTCCAAAGACGTCACCAGGGCGTGGATGGGGAGCCCATCGCACAAGGCTAATATTGTTAAACAAAATTATACGGAGATAGGGACGGGGATAGCAAGCGGCGTGTATAAAGGCAGAGCGACTGTATTCGTGGCTCAGGTATACGCGAACCCGCTTATAGTACCTGCTACTCCAAATCAAGCGGTCAAACCAGCGGCTACGCCGTCTGTAAAAGTTTCCGTTACTCCGGTTGCTCCAGTTACTGTGGAAAAAGAATCAACTGATATTTTGGGAGTCGAAGATGCGACAAACGTAAAAGCCACAAGTGACGTGCTCGCGAAACCGTTTTCGGAAGAACCCACGTTCTGGCAAAAGCTCAGGGCTTCCCCTAGAAATACGACCAATACGATCCTGAATATTATTTTTGCCGTTGTTGCAATTGCTCTTTTGATTTACATATTTGTAAGAATGAAAAATCATCACAAAGACCTAATCACGAACGGGCTCATGGTTCTCGCGGGGATAGGCGCCATTTTGCTCGTGAACTATTACATTAGCGTGAGCAGTATGTCCATCACGGACAGCTTTGATTACTCGGTAGAAGAAGTAGGTAACTACTAACCTGTTTTGCTATAATATAGGTATGATAAAAGCCGTCGTTTTTGACCTGAATGGGATTTTTATACAAGCTCCGAAACTGGGCACCCGGCTCCGGGAAGATTTTAAAGTTCCCGAAAACGAATTTTTACCCATGCTACATGAGATAATGCATAAGGTTCGAGAGCCGGGGGCAGGCAGGGCTTTCCAGTATTGGCAGTCGGTTTTGCGCGGGTGGAAAATAAATTTATCCGAGCAAGGGTTTTGGGATTATTGGTTCGGCGCGGAAAAAATTTCGGAAAAAGTTGTCGCCCTAGCCAAGGATTTAAAGAAGAAAAACATCCAAGTCTTTATTTTATCAAATAACTTCAGGGAAAGAGCCGATTATTACGGGCATTATCCCTGGATACATGACGCCGCGGACAAAGTTTACTTTTCTTTCAATACCGGATTCATAAAGCCGGACCGGAGAGCCTGGGAGCTTATATTGTCGGAGAATAATCTGGCCCCCGGAGAATGCATTTATTTTGACGACAAGGAAAAGAACGTGCTGGCTGCGGAGTCCGTCGGCATAAAATCTTTTTTATTCACCGGCGAGGAAGACATGGAAAAGATAATTGCGGAGCTGGTTTTTTAGTAGTATAATAGGAGTACTTATTAATCCCGACGTAAAGTCGGGACCCCGATACAAATTCTTTTGGTGTCGGGGTTAATCAACAAAAGTTATATGGCAAAAAGAGGCACCACATTAAGCCCAAAAAAGAAATCACGACGTTCGCACAAGACCAAGAAACGATTGGAAGTAAAGAGGCAAATGCTTGCCAAAAAGGCTTTGCGCAAGAGTAGGAATGCTAAATAATAATTATATTATATGGAAAACGTAAGAAATAATTGGGCATGGATTATCGGGGGAGTGCTCCTCGTGTTTTCGGCCGTGTTTTTCTTTTCCGCCCGCGGCTTTTCGGATCTGGGTTCGTATGTGGAAGTAAAAGGTCTTTCGGAAAAAATAGTTAAGGCCGATACGGCCATTTGGTCCCTCAACTTTGAAGTGAAGTCCAATAATGTGGATACCCTGTATGCCGATATAGAGAAAAACATAACCTCCATAAAAACTTTTCTGAAACAAAAAGGATTCGAGGATGCCGAAATAAACGTAGCCCCGGTAAATATTTACCAGGATACTTACAGGGACGCGCTTTTTAGGTACAACTCTAACACCCAGCTTTCCGTGTACACGAAGAAAGTTGATGCGGTAAAAGCCGCGTCAAAGGAAACGCTTCTCTTGGTAAAGCAGGGTGTAGCCATGAATCAAAACTCTGTAGTATTTGAATTTTCCGACATAAACAGCATAAAGCCGGAAATGCTCGGCGAAGCCATAAAGAATGCCCGAGAGACGGCGGAGCGTTTCGCCAAAGACTCCGGTTCTTCTATCGGAGGCATAACCAGGGGAAACCAGGGAGTTTTTGATATTACCGACAAAGATCCGGGTTCTCCCGAATACAAAAAAATACGCGTCGTTTCCACCTTACGCTTTCTCTTGAAGTAATTTAAATAAAATTAAACAACCAATAGTCATGCGGAAAAAGCCACAAAAAAAACCCCTCATCCGGCTCGCCCATAGGGCCATGCCCGAGGGTAAGTCCAAGGGCAAGGCCAAGAGAGTGGTTATGGTAAGTGGCGGGTTTGACCCGGTGCACATCGGACATGTGAGGCTGTTTAATGACGCAAAAAAGCTCGGAAACGAGCTCGTGGTGGTAGTAAACAACGACCACTGGCTGCGCGCCAAAAAAGGATATACGTTCATGCCGGATCACGAGCGAAAGGAAATCATAGAGGCTATCAAGGCCGTGGACAGGGTTATTTTGAGTTCCCATAAAAAAAACACCAAAGATTTCAGCATTAGCCGAGATATACGCGCATTGCGTCCCCATGTATTCGCGAACGGGGGAGACCGGGATGAAAAAAACGCGCAAAATCCGGAATCCTCTTTATACAAAGACATCCAAATGTGCAAACGGCTGGGAGTGGAAATGGTATTCAACGTCGGACATGGAGGCAAAGTCAGAAGTTCTTCGGATTTGGTAAAACAAGTCCAGGCTAAAAAAATAGGTAAAAAGAAAAAAATATAACTTGTCCCGTACTAAATTTCACTAAAAAACAAATGACCAACATTATTAACAATTTAAAATTTTAGTACCGGGATGCTACCGGATAAAATTTTTTCCCCTCTTCGGTTTGGAACCAGTGGCATACGAGCCGCGGTCAAAGACATGACTGACATGGAGTGTTATATAAACACCCGTGGCTTTATAAGACATTTGTATAAAGTAAGTGAAATAAAACCGGGGGCCAATATTGCGCTTGCCGGAGATTTGAGGCTGAGCACTCCGAGCATAATGGCATCCGTTCACAAAGCCATATTGGATGAAGGTTGCGAGACCGTTTTTTGCGGATTTATACCTACTCCAACCTTAAGCTATTACGCCTGGAAGAGGCATTTCCCATCCATAATGGTTACTGGCAGCCACATTCCCGAAGAGCTAAATGGCATAAAATTTATCAAATCATCGGAAGAAGTGCTGAAAACAGACGAAGCGGATATATTGTCAAATGTCGCCTTGGTTCGCGAAGAAGAATACTTAAAAAGCGAAAACGAGTCATTATTTGACGCAAATGGCAGTTTTAAACAATTAGTGAACTTGCCATCTGCCTCGGAAGAAGAAAATGCTCTGTCCGAATTCCAAAAACGATATACGGATATATTTTCCCCTGATGTGTTGGCGGGTAAAAAAATTGTCATATACGAACAGTCTGCCGTGGGGAGCTTTCTTTTAAAGAAAATAATGGAGTCTTTGGGGGCAGAGGTAATTTGTTTTGGGAAAAGCGATAAATTTATTCCAATAGATACTGAGAAAATGCCAGACACAGTAATTGACTTGTTGAAACAGCTGGCCAAAGAATTTAAGCCTTTTGCCATTTTTTCTACTGACGGGGATTCGGACCGTCCTATTCTGGCGGATGAAAACGGGTCTTTTCTCTCAGGGGATCTTCTCGGTACTTTGACTGCTCTTTACCTTAAGCCTGAGTTTGCTTCAATTCCCGTTACTTCCAACGACGCGGCAGTGACTACTCTAAGAAAAGCAAAGATAGAAGTTGCTCTGACAAAAGTCGGCTCTCCTTACTGCATCGCATCCATGAAGGAACAGTTAGCAAAAAAACCAGATGCGAAAGTTATGTCTTGGGAGAAAAACGGAGGGTTTCTCCTTGGCAGTGATATAAACTTAAATAATAAGACGTTAGATATGCTTCCTACGCGCGACTCGATACTTCCTCTCCTGATTGCCGTTATTTTTTGCCAAGAAGAGGGCGTCTCTTTGTCTTCTTTGGTTAATTCCAAACTTCCGCGTCGTTTTACCACCGCCAATGCCGTTGATAATAAAACCACGGGCTGTGAATCTTATACCGCGGAGCTTGGTAAAAAAATCATTAATTCTTTTTCACTAAAAGACGCTATTATACAAGAGCTGAACTTTACCGACAAAGGACCGGAAACAGTTCCTTTTTTTTCAGATGCCGACACCGTGAAAAAAGCAGGAGTTATAAAAGCCAGCCTAGAATCTTATTTTAACTCCTCTCTAGGCTATAACCCAATTGCGTCAATAAATTATATTGACGGAGTCCGTATTACTTTTTCAAACGGAGATGTTGCTCATCTTCGCCCTTCAAGCAATGCCCCGGAATTCAGGATATATATTACTGCCGATACCGAAGAGCGGGCCCGGAAAATCATAGAGGACCGTTTTATAATCTTACCCAAAATGATTTCAGATGTAGTATAATACAGCCATGTTTTTACTTACCAGGCACGAGAATGGACCAATCTTGAGCCCCGACGCCACTTTGCCGTGGGAAAAGGAGGGGGTATTCAACCCCGGGGTAATTCTTGTGGATGACACGGTGATCATGCTATACCGCGCCGTGGGCGAAGTACAGTCTTATATTTCACATATAGGGCTAGCTACAAGCGAGGATGGGATAACGTTCAAACGCGCCGGCACAGAGCCGGTTTTTGGTCCCAAGGAGCCTTTTGACATGTGGGGGACAGAAGACCCGCGGATAACGAAAATCGGAGATGATTTTTTTATAACCTACGTAGCCTTGGCGAATCCCGTTATGACCGAAGGAAAGTTTTCTTCGAACATAGAGGCCAATACGGCCCTTCTTAAGACTCGCGATTTCAAGACCTTCGAAAACCTCGGGCTTATTTCCCCAAAAGATTCGGACAACAAAGATATAGTTCTTTTCCCGAAGAAAATCAACGGACGATATTGCATGCTTCATCGTCCGAACTTTTGGGATAAGCCCTGGCACGAAATTATAAAAAATAGGGGCAAAATAACCTCCTGGCCTTACGACGTTGAAACTCTGCCGGAGCATCCCGGCATATGGGTAGCCTGGTCGGATGATTTGAAAAATTGGACGGACCACAAACTACTTTTGCACGCGTCACACCACGAAGACTCGAAAATAGGACCCGGTCTGCCGCCCATTGAAACCAAAGAAGGATGGCTCGTCATTTATCACCATGTAATCCTTACTTCCAAGCAGGACTCTTTTTTCTATTCCATACGAGCCGCGTTGTTTGACCTTGATAATCCGACGCGACTAATCGGGAAACTCACTCATGACATCCTTCAGCCGGAAATGCCTTATGAGAAAGAACAAATTTCGAAAATTGTTTTTCCGACCGGAGGGTTCATTAAAGACGATAAGCTATTTGTTTATTACGGCGCATCCGACCGCTATGTTTGCTTGGCAACGGGCTCGCTTACGGAGCTTTTATCCGAGTTGAAAAATTCGCCCCCGGACAAAATTTAATATCTCTCATAAAAATGAATGACAAGAATCAGGAGAAAATATGGGTTGCTTATCTAGCCACGTATCCTCCGCGCGAATGCGGGATTGCCACCTTTACCGCTGACCTGATTAACTACGGGGATGAGCTTTTTTTCGGAAAAGTTGAGACAAAAGTCGTGGCGATGAACAGAAAGGGTGCCCAGCGGCCAAAATATTCTTCGAAAGTCATACTCGAAATAAACGAAGATAAGAAGGACGAATATGTTTCCGCGGCTTTAAAACTGAACGCGATACCGGAAGTTAAAATTGTTTCCATTCAGCACGAGTTCGGTCTTTTCGGAGAAAATTACGGAGAAAACATTGTCATTTTTTTAGAAAACATAAAAAAGCCGGTCACGGTCACGTTTCATACTGTTCTGCCGGAGCCTGAAGATGAAATGAAACTGGTCACGGCAAAAATAATGTCTCTGGCGGACAAAATTGTAGTTATGACCGAGTTGTCCAAAAAGTTGTTGATAGAAACATATGGTATTCTATCCGAAAAAATACAGGTCATACCTCATGGCATCCACCCACAGTTGTACTCGGACACCAAAATGGCTAAAGAAAAATTAAAGCTGGAAAATAAACTCATAATCACAACCTTCGGTCTGCTCGGACGGGGGAAAGGCATTGAATATGCCATAGAGGCAATGCCGATGATTGTGGCGAAGCATCCAAACGTTCTTTATTTGATATTGGGGGGGACTCATCCGGTGGTGCTTCATAACGAAGGGGAAGCATACAGAAACGAACTTGTAGAGCAGGCGCGCCGACTAAAAGTAGAAGACCATGTAGTATTCCACAATAGATACCTTTCCACCGAAGACCTGCTCCTTTTTTTGGAGGCGACCGACGTATACCTTTCTATGTCGCAAAATCCGAATCAAGCTGTTTCCGGGACTCTCACGTACGCGCTTGGCGCAGGCAGGCCCGTGATTTCCACGGCTTTTATGCAGGCCAAGGAAATAGTTACCCCGGAGGTTGGCGTGCTGGTCGGATTTAATGAATGGGAAAGCGTGGCAAAAGAGACAATAAAGCTTTTTGATGATAAAGAAAAATTACTTAATATGGGCAAAACTGCCTATTTTCGCACGAGGAGCATGACTTGGCCAAACGTAGCTCTTTCCTATATGAGCATGTTTTCTTCATTACTACCTAACTTTACCGAGAAAAATAAATACATGCTTCCCATAAAGATTGAACACCTAAAAAAATTAACCGATGATTTCGGCATACTGCAATTTGCTTCAATGAACAACCCTGATCCGGCTTGGGGCTACACAGTGGATGACAATGCCCGAGCGCTTATCGCTCTTTGTTGGTATAACAAACTGGAACCGATTCGGGAAAATGAACCTCTGATAAGCATTTATCTTGATTTTATTGAACGCGCTTACGGGGAGAGTAATGGGTTTATTAATTATTTTAATAAAGAAAAGCGTCCCCATCCCGACTTGAATAAAAATGAAAACCTAGAGGACGCCAACGCTCGCACTCTTTGGGCGCTCGCGGTGGCGGGAGTGGGCGCAATTCCCGCAAAGGATAAGGACCGGGCACAGGCTCTGTTCAAAAAGCAATTTATTTTGCACGAAAGCATCAGCTCTCCCCGCGCGGCGGCGTTTTATATAAAGGCGTTTGCCGAATACGCCTCTTCTCCTGAAAATATAAATGAAGTGCTTTACCATGTAGGGAATTATGCGGATTTCTTGGTTGACCTGTTTAAAAAAAACAGCGACGAAAAATGGCAATGGTTTGAAGACAGTCTCACGTATTCCAACGCTGTTTTACCGGAGGCTCTCCTACAGGCGTACAGCATTACAAAAAATCGCGTTTATTTTGAAACGGCAAAAGCATCGCTTGATTTTTTGATTAAACACTCGTTTGAAGGAGATGTCTGCGTGCCCGTTGGCCAGGCGGGATGGTTCAAAAAAAGCTCTCAGAAAGAGCGTTACGACCAGCAGCCAGAAGAGGTCTCCGCTTTGGTGTTGGCGCTTAATAGGATGACATCAGTAAGCAAGGAGGCAACATACCGGGATAAAATGATGCTGGCCTTTGACTGGTTCTTGGGGAATAATTTGTCCAAGCAGGTAGTATATACTCACTCTACCGGCGGCTGTTATGACGGTATCAGTGAGGGGGGCATAAATCTTAATCAGGGAGCCGAATCAACTATTTCTTATTTGCTCGCCAGGTTGGTAATGGAAACCAGCTAAAAATAAAATGTAAATTCTGATTTATAACTGTGAAATATCCCTGGCGGAGAAAATATTCATTGTCCAATCCGCCGCTACTCGCACTTTTTTTCTCCAAGATATAAGTTTTGAAAGGTAAACAGTTCTCCATATCCACCACGTAAAACGCCCTGAAAATGTGAAGTTCAGGATTTCTCCCGCTGCCATCCACTGTCCGAGCGATAAAAGGTTGCCTGCGCTTTTGTATGAAAACTTTTCCGGACTCCTTCCATTTAATAGCAGGTGCAAGTTTTTCGCAACGGCGTATGCTTCTTTTTCGGCTGCCTGAGCAAGGGTGGGAACTGGAGATCCGTCGGGGTTTTTTACCAGTACGGCGTCTCCAATGGTAAAAATTTCCGGATGGTTTTCGAGCTCAAGGTAATTATTTGCAATTAGCCGGCCGTCTGAAGATTTTTCCACGTCTTCGTCAAATTCGGGGACCACAGGCTTGATTCCCGCGACCCAAAAGACGTTTTCAGTGAAAATCGTTTCGTTGTTATCCAATACTATTTTTGAATGGCCGATTTCAAGCACACTGCTTCCTAGCCTGACTTCAATGCCTTTTCTCATCAATACCTCGAGGCTTTTCTTCTGCATTTTTTCACCAAATTGCGGAACCAGACTTTTGTTTTTCTGGATAAGGGTTATCGATACGTCTTTCATAATTTCCTTTTTATAGTAAATTGCGAAAGTTTCCTTTACGAGCTCCTCGAGCTCCGCGGCAAGCTCTACGCCCGTCGGTCCTCCTCCGACAACCACAAATCTGAGCACTCTTCTTCTTTCTTCCCGGTCGTCCATTCGGCTTGCCCTCTCCATTTGCGCGACGCAGTGATTTTTTATTCTTATGGCGTCTTCTATGGATTTTAAAGCGAAAGAATGCTGTTCTGCGCCGGGGATATTGTAAAAATTTGTTTCGGAACCTGTCGCCAGAACCAGGTAGTCGTAATTTATAGAAGTACCCGAAACAGATACCGTTTTATTTTTTATATTTACCATGTCAGCCTGACCCATGTAAAATTTATCCAGACAGCATCCTAGAACTTTACGTATGGGCTCTACTATGTTGCTAGCGTTTATTCCTCCAGTAGCCACCTCGTGTAAAAGGGGAGTGAATAAAAAATAGTTTTTCTTACCAATCAAGGCAAGCTCTACTTTCCTTTCCATTTTTTTACCATGGAAGAACTTATGCAGGTTTCGGAGCGTGTAAATTCCGCCGAAACCGTTGCCAATTATGAGTATTTTTACCAGGTTCGCCATACAATATTATTATAACAGAAATATGTTATAATAATTTTATGCAAATAAATTTACAAAGCAAGAACATTGAATTGACGGAAGAGATCAGGGGGTACGCCTTAAAAAGAATGGAAAATCTCAACACGTTTGTTTCCAATATAAAAGACAAAAAAGGGGAGGTAAAAGCCATATTTGAAATAAGTAAATCCACCAATCACCACAAGGCGGGAGACATATTTCATGCCGACTGCTCCATTACCATAGATGGGGAAAATTTTTACGCGGAAAGCGATAATGAAGACTGGCGCAGCTCCATCGACCAGGTGGCGGAAAAACTTTTTAACGAGATTAGCAAGAACAAAGACCGCAAGCAAACGCTGTTCCGAAGGGGCGCGAAAAGCATAAAAAAAATGCTCAAAGGCATTTCCAAGAGAAATCCTTTTACATCAAAGTATTAAATTCTAAAGTTCGTTAGAACATTAGAACGAACTTTTTTCAGTAGTGGTGAATTTACGCATATGCGTAAATTCACCACACAAAGAATTTTATTTATTGAATTCCTGCCAGGCAATTTCCTTCTTGCCTTCCGGCAGGACCTTTTTTATTACAAATTGGTCGTTTTGGAGAACCGCATCGGTGACTATTATTCTTTTCCCGTCCTTAAAAAAGAAAACTCTTGGCCAGGCGGCGTATGCGCGGAATTTGCGCCAGTTTTTTTCGGGATTATCCTCCAGGCTGATCTCTCCGTCCGCTTTTGATATTTTTTTCACGTAAGTCGCCCGGCTGTGGTTTTGCTCCTTGGTTTGTATTTTATTTTCAATAAATTCAGGAATAATTTTTACTAGCAACTTCCCCCCCAGTTCCGCTAATGATTCTTCCAGATCTTGTATGAATTCATTTCCCGAAAGAGGTATCTTTTCTTGAACCAGTATTGGCCCGTGATCCATTTCTTCATCTATCTTTATAAGGGTTACCCCTGTCTCGGAGTCTCCGTTTAATATGGCGGCAACGATAGGGGAAGGACCGCGGTAGATAGGGAGGAGTGACGGATGAACATTAATAGCTCCCAACTTTGCCAAGTCTAAGACATCCTTCGGAATTATTTTACCGTATGAGACTACCACGAAAAAATCAAAATTATTTTTTATGTCTTCCTTTCTCAGTTTTTCCGGCTGAATTAACGGAATACCATGCTTTTTTGCCCACTCTGCAGTGGGAGGAGGAGCCACCTGCAGATTTCTTCCTCGGGGTTTGTCCGGGTTGCTTACGATAAGGGAAGGGGTAATTCCTTCCGATTGTAATTTTTGAAGCGTTGGGACAGCGAGCGGCTCTCCTCCGAAAAATGCAAAGTTAATTGTGCGCATATTATTTTGGCAACTCTTCTTTTATGTCTTTCGCGTGGTCAATAAACAGTATGCCGTTTAGGTGGTCTGTCTCATGCTGGAAAATTTGCGCGAGTAGTCCTGACGCGCCCCGGACGAATTTTTTTCCGTTCTCGTCATAGGCCGTAACGGTGGCCTTTTTTGACCTAAAAGTTTGTCCGTACAGCCACCGGACGGAAAGGCAGCCTTCCGGCATCCAGTCCTTGTCGCGGGAAAGTTTTGAAATTTTGGGGTTGATAAACACCAAATCCTTGTCTTTTTTCTTGGGGACCTTTACATTGTCGGCTTCTCCTACTCCCAAGAGCCGCTCGGTTCTGTTTATAGCGAAATCTTCCGAAAATATCTTTCCGGATACCACGAAAATTCTAAGCGAATGCCCGACCTGGGGTGCGGCTATGGCGACTCCATCATCTTGAGCCCGGAGAGAGGCGGACATTTCTTTTAGAATATTTTGTATTTTCTTGTCTTTTATCTCGCCTACGGGTACTTCTTCCGCGGTTTGGCGCAGGACGCCGCCCGACTGAACAGTCGTTCGGGCGGGTTTTTCGTTGTATTGAAGAATTTTCTTCATTTTCTTATGTTTCCGCCTCGTCGGCGGATGCACCGTAGAGGTGCATTATTTGATTTCCTTCAGGTACTCCAGGAGCTTGCTCAATTTTACCGTTTCCTGCGATCTGTTTGACATATCCCGCACAATTACGGAATTATCCAACGCCTCTTTTACGCCGAAGATAATGGCGTAAGGTATGGCAAGCTTTTCAGCTATCGCGAGCTGTGAACCCAGACTATCTTTGGAGAGCGATTGGGCAATGGGTACGTGCGCCTTGCGCAGTATTTCAATTATATTCAAACTCTTTAATTTTGCCCCAGAACCCAGCTGGATGAAATAAATTTTTGGTTTTTTAAGGATGCGGGGCGAAAGATTCTTGTACCATGAAGATGCAACAATACGATCTACACCGATACCTACTCCGACTGCCGGCACATCTTTCTTCCCGCCAATTTGTTTTGCCAAGTAGTCGTACCGGCCACCGCCAGCAAGAGCAAGCGGAGAGCCGTCATCTGCGCCTTTTTGTTCTATGATTTCAAAAACAGTGCGAGTATAGTAAGATAGCCCGCGCACCAAATTTTTATTTATATTGTAGTTGACTCCCATCTCTTCCAGATATTCGAGGACCTCTTTAAAATGTTTTTTACAAGAGGAACAAAGGAAAGATACAGCGTCTGGTGCACCTTCGTTTATCTCGATAGTTTTTTCTTCTTTTGAATCGAGTATTCGAAGGGGATTTGTTTTGAGCCGTTCACGATCTACCGCGGGCAGGCTACTGATGTGTTTACGATAATAACTCGTAAGTTCTTTGACATATGTTCCTCGGCATTCTTTGTCCCCAATCGAATTTATATCTATGATTAGATCCGTTGCTCCCGCTTCTTCAAGTATTGTAAGCGTGGTTTTGATGATCAGCGCATCAATTATACTTTTTTCGCTGCCGATTGATTCTAGTCCAAACTGGCGAAATTCCCTATAGCGTCCGCGCTGCGGGTTGTCGTGCCGGAAAAGTGGACCATAGAAATAAAACATTACTGGTTGCGGCATATTTTGCATACCGTGCTCTATATACGAACGCACGATACCAGCTGTCGGTTCGGGTCTGAGCGCAAGTTTATCGCCCCCCTTAGTGCGGAGTGTATACATTTCTTTATCGATGATATCCGTCCCGATGCCGACACTAGAGGTAAATACCTCTTCATGCTCGAGCACTGGGGTCTCGATAGGCTTGAAGCCGTAATAGATGGCAATCTCCTGAGCCTTTTCGAAAAACCCCTGGAAAGAGTAATACTCTTCGTTCATCAAGTCCCGCATTCCTTTCGGGGAAGCTAATTCGGCTCCTTTGTTTTTGCCCGCGTGCGTTGTTTTTTTCATAAATTAATTCGCTTGTTGATAATTCCCCGGCAGTATATCCACGCCGCTTATAGGCAGAAGCCTTAAAAAAGCTCTTCCCACGAGAAGCTTTTTATTTACCGCTCCCCAGTATCGGGAATCGGAGCTCGCGCTCCTATTGTCTCCCATTACAAAGTATTCGTCATCTTTTAATTCTAAGTGCGTGTCGTTATTTGAAACATTTTTTACAAAAGGCTGGTCGAGGCGGAAACCGTCCGGGCTTTCTCTGTTTGTGATAGTCACGGCGCTACCCTTTATATCCACCGTTTCATTCGGCATGCCGATTATTCTTTTTATGAAGAATTTAGTCGTATCTCCGGGATAACGGAAAATAACCACGTCGTATCGGTTTGGTTCGCCAAGTTCATAGGATAATTTATCTACGACCAGGTAGTCTCCATTTTCAAAAGTAGGAACCATGGAGGAGCCAGATACTATGAAAGGCTCGGCTACCAGCACCCGTATGGGTATTACCACGGCTAACGCTATTAATGCGAAACGAATAAGCTCCCAGAACGATTGTGCCTTTGTTTTAACAGGGGGGTGTATTTCTTGTTCCATTGCAATAATATATCACAAAAGTGCCTTGACGAGGTAGTTAAATCTGTTCTCTAGTAAAAGTTTTCCCCTATTCCCGGGATAGGGGAAAACTGACTATGTGTTATGATTGCGAGTATGAAATTAGTAGTTGGTCTTGGAAATCCGGGGAAAGAATACGAGAACACGCGTCATAATGCCGGACGTATTCTAGTGGGCTTGGTTGAGAAAAAACTGGAGAAAGAAAGTGGTAAATTAAAAATAAAATTCATTATGCCGGATACTTTTATGAATAATTCGGGGAAGGCCGTGGCCTCTCTGGTCAAATCAAAGAAAGACCTGAAAGACCTAGTGGTAATATATGACGACATTGACCTACCGTTAGGTAAGATGAAAATTTCTTTTAACCGTTCTTCGGGTGGTCATAACGGCCTTGGTTCTATAATCAAAGCATTGAAGAGCGAAGAATTTTTGCGCATCAGGATAGGTATAGCTCCCGTGACTCCGTCCGGCAAAATCAGGAAACCTTCGGGCGAGAAAGATGTACTAAAATTTCTTCTGGGTGAATTTAAAAAGCCGGAACTGGAAACTGTTAAAAAACTTTCAAAAACTGTCGCCCTCGCAGTAGAATGCATCTTTACCGAAAGCAAAGATAAGGCAATGAGCTTGTATAATTAAATCTCCTTCACAGCCTCGATAATGATGCTTTTTTCGCCGTTCCTGTTTGAGATTTTTCCCGAGAAAGCTATGCATTTTTCCGCTACCAGTATATCAATTGACTCTTTGAATATGGAAGGGAAACATACGGCTTCTATAGAATCGGTCAAATCGGATATTTTCAGGAAGGCCATGCGGTCGTTGTTCTTGGTAACTACCTGCCTAACAGTTTCTATTATTCCGGCAATCGTGACCGGCATACCGTTGCCCAGGTTATTTTCTTTGTCTTCTTTTACCTTTTTGATATTCATCGTTCTTTTCTCAAGCTTGTTGCGTAAGCGGTCGAGCGGGTGGCCTGAAATATAAAGTCCGAGCAGTTCTTTCTCCCAGAGTAATTTTTCCGCCTGCGTAGCCTCTTTTCCTGCTTGCATCTTGAACTCAGGAGCTTTTATCTCTGTAGACCCGCCGAAGAGGGAGGTCTGATTTTCGTTTTGCTTGGAACCTTCGTGATTATATTCAAGCATTGCCTCTAAATTGGCTAGCAGTATTCCGCGGTCTACCCAGTCGTCCATACATCCAGATTTGATCAACGCCTCCATTGATTTTTTGTTTAAATTCTTATGTTTTATCCTATCCAGGAAGTTAGTGATAGATTTGAATTTTCCGTTCAGTTTTCTCTCGGCGATAATCGCATCCGAAATATCGGTTCCCAGATTTTTGATGGTATAAAACCCGAATCTTATTTTTACGCTTTTGTTTTCGCTGGTGATAGCAGTATCCTTTTCGAGGGGTAGGCAAGTAAACCCTCCGTAACTTTCGTTTATGTTAGGCGGCAAAACAGCAATTCCCATATGTTTGCATTCTTCTATTATCTGCGCAATTTTTTCCACGTCGCCGGACTCCGCGGTAAGAATCGCGGTCATGTATTCGACGGGGTAGTGAGCTTTCATGTAGGCTGTCTGATAGGCGACTTTTCCATAGCTCGCCGCATGCGCTTTTCCGAATCCGTAAGCCTGGAAGGGTTCAAAAAGTTTCCAGAGTTTCTCCGCGAACTCGGGCGTCTGGCCGTTTTTTATTATGCCCGCTGTTAATTTCTCCCGTTGCGCCGCCATTTCCTTCGGGATTTTTTTACCGACGGCTTTGCGGAATTTATCCGCTTCTTCCCAGTTGTAGCCCGCAAGCTCGATTGCGGACAAGAGCAGGTCGTCCTGGTAAACAATAAGTCCGTATGATTCGGTCAGGAATTTTTTCATCCTCGGATCCATATATTTTACCAGTCTCGGATTGTGTTTTCTTTTTATATATTCCGGGATTGATTCCATCGGACCCGGGCGATATAAAGCCACCATTGCGTTGATGTCGTGGATGGAGGTCGGCTTCAACTCTTTCAGGTACCGGGTCATTCCGGAGCCGTTTAATTGAAAGAGCCCTTCCGTCTGGCCGTTTGCCAAAAGCTCGAAAGTGTTTTTGTCGTCGAGGGGTATGTGCTCGATGTCTATATCTATATTATAAAATTGCTTTACCAGTCTTACCGAGTCCGCGAGGATAGCCAAATTCCTGATTCCGAGGAAATCAAATTTTAAGAGACCCGCTTCTTCTATGCTGTACATGTCGTATTGGGTAATTATTTTTCCACCC
>DATDXF010000004.1:0-21288 GCA_036517215.1 Minisyncoccota bacterium
GAAATGCTTGCAACTGCGAAAAGAGAGAAACCAAAAATAATCATGGCTGGATTTTCTGCCTATACAAGAGAACTTGATTATGCGAAGTTTTCAGCCATTGCAAAGGAAGTGGGCGCTATTTGCATTGCGGATATGGCACACATTGCCGGACTTATCGCAGGAAAGGCTGTTAAGAATCCGTTTGATTACGGTTTTGATATTATTCTCACAACTACACACAAAACGCTTCGTGGTCCGCGCGGGGGAATGATTTTAATAAAGGACAACGAAGAGCTTGCAAAAAAAATAGATAAATCAGTTTTCCCAGGATTTCAAGGAGGGCCGATCATGAACACTATTGCAGCCAAGGCTATATGTTTTGGTGAGGCGCTGACTCCAGCATTCAGGAAATACGCAAAGCAAATCATAAAAAATTCTCGCGCTATGGCAAAAGTGTTTTTAGATAATAAAATCAGGCTTATTGGTGGAGGCACAGACAACCATTGCGTTCTTGCTGATATATATGGCTCTATGGGCGTTACCGGGAAGGAGGGACAGACAGTATTGGATGAGGTTGGCATTACGCTCAATATGAACATGATCGCGGATGATCCCAGGAAGCCAATGGACCCTTCCGGTATAAGATTTGGAACCCCTGCGATAACTACCCGCGGTTTCAAGGAACGTGAATGTAAAAAAGTAGCGGAGCTGATGATAATGACGCTAAAAAACAAAGATAATAAAAAAATAAAAGAATCCGTACATAAAGAAATAAAGAAACTAGCTAAAAAATTCCCTATACCGAAGAAGTTTGTGTAAAATCCATGGAGCTCCAAGTCGGTGTCAAAATTTTGCTAAAGAACAAAGAAGGGAAGTACCTTATGCTTCTTCGTTCCGCGGAAAAGTATCCTGAAGCAGGAGCAAAATGGGAAATTGCCGGCGGAAGAATCGATCCGGGTACCGTTTTGTTTGAAAATTTGAAAAGAGAAGTCAAGGAAGAGACAGGACTAGAAATTGTAGGAATTCCAACGCTATTAACTGCCCAAGATATAATAAGACCTCACAAACATATTGTTCGTTTAACATATTCCGGATTGGCGGACGGCGAAGTCAAATTAAGTGACGAACATACAGAATATAAATGGCTCAGTCTCAAGGAAATTTTAATGCTCGAACCTATAGATAAATATACTAAAGATGTCCTTGTAAGCTTAAGCGATTTTTAATTTAACTCTTTTTCTGCTATATTTTTAGTATGGCAAAGAGAGGCAAACTCATAGTAATAGACGGTACAGACGGAAGCGGAAAAACAACCCAAGTCAATTTGCTTATAAAGCACTTACGCAAGGACGGGCGCAAGGTGAAGTTCATCCACTTTCCTAGGTATGAAGATAATTTTTTCGGCAAATTCATAGCCCATTGCCTTTCCGAGCAATACTATAACTGGGTCAATATTCATCCTAAAATAGCTTCCGTCGTGTACGCGGCGGACAGATGGGAATCAAAGGAAAAAATAGAACGCTGGCTCAGGCAAGGCTATGTAGTGGTTATGGACCGGTATATTTCCTCGAACCAAATACATCAGGGGGGGAAAATTCCAAACGTAAAAAAACGCGAAGCATTCATGAAATGGCTCGCGGAGATGGAGTACAAAGTGTTCAAGATTCCCGCGCCTGACCTAACGGTGTACTTGTCCTTGCCCGTGGAGATGGTTTTGAAACTGATAAAGGACCGCAATTACAAGGGTGCCCGGGCTTACCTAGGCAGTAAAAAAGACGTGCACGAAAAAGATAGGAACTTTCTGGAGAATTCCATAAAAAGCGCGCTTTGGCTGGCGAAGACACAAAGAGGCTGGATGAAGATAGAATGCATGGAGGGGGGCGAGCTGCGCAGCTTCCCGGACATACACGAGGAAATTTATAAAAAGATAAAAAAAGTTCTATAATCATATTATGATAATCAAAGTTAAAAAATTAGACCCAAATGCGAAATTGCCCACGCACGGTCATCCAGGAGACGCGGGCGTGGATTTTTATACCGTGGAAGAAGTTATCTTTCCGCCTGGAGAGCAGATGCGGGTTCACACCGGCATTGCGGTTGAGGTGCCCGAAGGATACGTGGGAGTTATTTGGGATAAGTCGAGTATTTCTTTCAATACAGGGCTCAAGGTAATGGGCGGAGTGATAGATTCCGGATACCGCGGGGAAATCATCATGAATTTTCTGAATACTTCCGAAAAGGAAGTCATAATAGAAGAAGGATATAAAGTCGCGCAAATGATAATCCAAAAATTTGAACACTGTGAGATAATGGAAGTCAAAGAAGTTTCGGATACGGCTCGTGGCGAAGGCCGTGAGGGCAGCACCGGAATGAAATAATTTTTTAAGTGCAAATGGAAGATAAAATAAAAAATCTAATAAAAGACGCGCTAAAAAATCTGGGGATAGAGGTCAGCAATATCGCACTCGAACACCCCACCGACCTGCGTATGGGGGATTGTTCCACCAATATAGCTATGGCAGCCGCAAAAAGCATGAAGACCAATCCGGTTGAACTTGCGGGCAAAATCGTGGTGGAAGTACTTAGGCTGAATCTGGACAAGAGCATAGAAAAGGTAGAGGTAGCCGGCAATGGTTTTATAAATTTCCATTTATCTAGAAAATTTTTCGCGGAAAGCGTGGAAGAAGCCGTAAACGCCGGGGACGGCGTAGGGAAAAACAACGTGCTCGTCGGGAAGAAAATGATGGTTGAATATACCGACCCTAACCCTTTCAAGCCGTTCCACATAGGACACTTGATGACTAATGCAATCGGAGAATCCATTGCGAGGATACTTGAACATTCCGGAGCGGAAGTCGCGCGCGCGAATTATCAGGGGGATGTCGGACTGCACGTGGCCAAAGCCATTTACGGACTTTTTAAAGATGAAAAACTGCAGGAGCGGGTCGGGTCTCACAATCTTCAGGCAGCGAACATAGGCAAAGCATATGTCTCAGGAGCAAGCGCCCATGAAAATGATGAAAAAGCAAAAAAAGAAATAGACGAAATAAATAAAAAAGTTTACGACAGAAGCGACGAAAAAATAAATGAAATATACGACTGGGGTTTTACTGTGACGATGGAGGCGTTTGAAGACCTTTATAAAATTCTCGGAACAAAGTTTGACTTTTATTTTCCGGAGAGCCAGATGGCGCCTGTCGGAGAGGCTATCGTGCGCGCCCATGTCGGAGAAGTTTTTGAAGAGTCGGACGGAGCCATAGTGTTCAAGGCAGAAAAACATGACCCGAAACTTCATACCCGCGTCTTTATAACTTCGAAGGGGCTGCCTACATATGAGACCAAAGAGTTCGGGTTAACCGAAGAAAAATTCAAAACCGACCCGAAAATGGACCTTTCTATAGTGGTTACTGCGAACGAACAGGCGGATTATATGAAAGTTGTCGCCAAAGCCATTTCCCTCATTAGTCCGGAGCATGAAAAAAAGATGCTTCATATTACGCACGGGATGATGCGCTTGGAAGGAGGCAAAATGAGTTCCAGAAAAGGCAACGTGGTAACAGGAGAGTCTCTGATTCGCGACACTATCGCTTTGATAGGAGAAAAAGTAAAAGAGCGCGATTGGGAAGAGACGGAGAAAAAGAGGACTGCGGAAATTATCGGAGTGGCAGCCATAAAGTATTCCATACTTAGGTCTAAGGCGGGAAGCGATATCGTCTATAACGTGGATGAATCGATTTCCACCGAAGGTGATTCCGGTCCGTACCTTCAATATTCTTTCGCCCGAGCAAACGCGGTCCTGGAAAAGGCCCAGAAGGAAAACATCCTGCCGGACTTCTCGGTTTTACCTGCTGAAATTTTTGAAGTTGAAAAGCTATTGTACAGATTCGGGGAAGTTGTCTCAAGGTCCGCCCACGAGTACGAACCTCACCATGTGGCGACTTATTTGGTGGAATTGGCGAGGGCTTTTAATAGTTTTTACGGGAATAACCTGATTGTAAGCAAAGAAGATGATACTTCGCCTTATAAAATAGCCATGACTTACGCATTTTCTTTCGTAATGAAAACAGGCCTGCACCTGCTCGGTATCGTTGCCCCCAAGAAGATGTAAAAAGAACATTCCTTGGTTATTCGTTCACCCTGCGGAAACTCCATTTTCGCGTATGACAGATTTTTATAATCTGTTTGCGTAAACTCAAAATCTATTTCTACGCCATGCCTATGAAAATAATCTTTTGCGCGTGCGTAAAGATTTTCATAATCTACGGCCACGTGGTTTAGATACACCAGTTCTCTCATCTACCTATTTTATTACACGTACTCCTTAAAGAAAAGTTATACCCCTTTATACGGGTGCTTTTTTTGTTTAAGCGTATACTCAGGCTGACAAGCTGTTCGCATTGGACGAAGGTAACGGTCCGGGAGGCCAAAATGGGAAAATTCCTGTTTGAAGGTATTGCGTGCGATGAGTGCGGACGCAAGAGAAAGGCCGGCGAAGAGCTGGTCTGGATTCAGAATTGGGGTTTTCTGGGCTCCAACTGCCTCAAGGTTTATGAGGAGGTGGTGCGGCAGGTAGCCGCAAGGAGGAAGGACTACGAAATCACAGAGCAGTGACTTATCAGGAGGAGAGACACGCCGGCGCGCTCGAAGTTGAGTGCGCCCGCTTTATTTTTCAACCACAAAAAGTTATGCACCTCCGGAAAGGTGACTTTTATTTTTAGGCGTATAATTATAGAGAATTGCAGGAGGGGATCATGAGCATGACGATGCTGGGCATTGAGGTTGAGCTGTCCTCATCCTCAACTGTCTGCGAACGGTGCCTGCAGACAGTCCGAAAGACCAGACAGATCAACAACAAAACCGTCTGTCTGGGATGTGCTCCCGCGTACGAACAGGAGCTGCAAAACTACTACGCCTGGGAGCGGCAGATGCTCCTTCGGGGGCACGATAATCACGGAGGTTTGAACCCTCCGGGCTCGCAGGCCGCCTAGACCTGCACCCTTTAATTTTTTTAAATTAAATGCTATATTGTATAAACAGGCGCTGAAGGGGAAATCACCCCGGAGCTCCGGGAGGAAATATCAAGCCTGCCTTCGCACAAGGCTACGGCTAGGTACAATAGAACCCGGCGGGTAAGCCCGTTATAGCAGTAAATGAGGAGCCCCGCCAAAGGCGGGTAAAAATCAAGGTGGTACCACGGCGAAGTCCGTCCTTGCGCAATTATTTTTTTAGTTGCACAAGGACGGGCTTTTTTATTTGCGACGTAGGGCGAGAAAATATTATATAAAGTTATATGGAAGAAAAAGAAACAAAAAAATTAACCAGCAAATCCGATGCAGCTCTCCGTGAAGAGAAAATTTTGGAGTTTTGGGAAGAAAAAAAGATTTTTGAAAAATCCCTGGAGAAAACCCAGGGCGGGAAAGGCTCGCCCGTAGGGCTACGCCCGAGGGAATTTATTTTTTACGAAGGTCCGCCTACAGCGAACGGCAAACCCGGTATTCACCATTTGATTTCCCGCGCTTTTAAGGATGCTATCCCGCGGTACAAGACGATGCGGGGATACCATGTACGCCGGAAAGGTGGATGGGATACGCATGGGCTCCCGGTGGAGCTACAGGTGGAAAAAAAGCTGGGGCTCAATTCCAAAAAGGCTATTGAGGATTACGGCATCGCCAAGTTCAACCAAGAATGTAAAGAGTCGGTCTGGGAGTATCTGGATATTTGGAATAAATTTACAAAACGTATCGGCTATTGGGTGGACCAGGAGAACGCATATATTACGTATCACAATGACTTTATCGAGTCTGTCTGGAATATAGTGGGGGAAGTAAATAAACAGAATTTGCTTTATAAGGATTATAAAGTTGTGCCTTGGTGTCCGCGTTGCGGGACAGCGCTTTCTTCACACGAGCTTGCCCAGGGGTATGAAGACGTAAAAGATTTATCGGTGTATGCGAAGTTCCAAGTTAAAACCTCGCCTGATGCTTTTGCTCAGTCGCTCGGTTCCTCGCAAGGCTCAGCCACTCCTTCGCAAAAGCACACAGGCTCGGTTTACATTCTTGCCTGGACGACGACCCCGTGGACTCTGCCGGGCAACGTAGCTCTGGCAGTTGGTGAAAATATTGACTATGTAAAAATAAAGGTTGGGGATGATATATATATTCTGGCGAAAGCCCGTCTTTCAATAATCGCGGAGCAGTATGAAATCCTAGAAGAAATGAAAGGAGGCAGTTTGATAGGGATGGAATATGAACCCTTGTATCCGTATTTGCAAAACCTTGTTTCCGAAAAAGAAAAACCAAAACTTGAAAAATCGTTCCGGGTCCACGTGGCTGATTTCGTTACGACCGAAGATGGTACCGGGGTTGTGCATACAGCCGTGATGTACGGCCAGGACGATTTTGAGCTCGGCACAAAAATAGGCTTACCCAAGCAGCACCTAGTGGGTCTTGATGGTAAATTTTTGCCCGGAACCGGAATTTTTGAAGGTAGATTTGTTCGTGACGAGGAAGTAGCCGTGGACGTCATAAAAGATTTGGCGCACAGGGGACTCCTTTATAAAAAAGAAAAATACGAGCACTCATATCCGCATTGCTGGCGATGCCACACTGCGCTCATATACTACGCGCGGGACTCTTGGTATATAAAAATGTCCGAGCCGAAAATCAAAAAAGAGCTTATTTCCGAGAACCAAGGGATAAACTGGGAGCCATCGCATATCCGGGATGGCCGTTTCGGTGAGTGGCTGCGGGAGATAAAAGACTGGGCTGTTTCCCGCGAGCGTTATTGGGGGACTCCGCTTCCCGTATGGAGCTGTGAAAAATGCAAAAAGACAGAAGTTATAGGAGGAGTCGCGGAACTGAAAAATAAAACGAAAAAATCGGGAAATAAATATTTTGTAATGAGACACGGTCAAGCCGAGAATAATGTGGATACTGGTCCGCACAGTAATGATTTAGAAAAAAACGCTCATTTGACGGAGATAGGCAAGGCACAGGTTTCAGAGAGTGTAAAGGATTTAAAAGAAAAAATTGATATTATTATTTCGTCTTCATTTAATAGGGCTAAAGAAACTACACAGATTGTGTGCGAGCAAATTGGCGTTAATTTGGACGATGTCATTTACGATGAAAGGATAAGTGAATGGGAAACTAGTGCCTTTTTTGAAGGAAAAAAGAAAGAGCTAGTAGATAAATATTACGAAGAAGATTACCGCCATAATCCGGCGGAGGCTCCGGGGAATGGGGAAAGTTTTGCGCAGGTAATAAAAAGAGTTGGCCAATTTATCTATGAACTCGAATCAAAATATACAGATAAAAATATTTTAATCATAGGACACGGAGGAGAAAGCGCAGCCCTTTCTTTCGTTGTAGAAGGGATGACGCTAGAGACACTCTCGGTTAAGGATCCTTTTAATCAGCTTAAAAATGCTGAAATAAGAAAATTGGATTTTATTCCTTTGCCCCACAACGAGAATTACGAACTTGATTTGCATAGACCGTATATCGACGAAGCGGATTTGGTTTGCGACTGTGGCGGTAAATTGACTCGGACAAAAGAGGTGATGGACGTGTGGTTTGATTCCGGCGCAATGCCGTTCGCGCAGGACCATTATCCTTTTGAGAATAAAAATTGGTTGGACGGAGCCGGGTATCCGGCGGATTATATTTGCGAAGCCATAGACCAGACGCGCGGGTGGTTTTACACTCTACATGCCGTCGGAATACTGATGGGGAGAGGCAAAGCGTATAAAAATGTTATCTGCCTCGGCCACTTGCTCGACGCGCAGGGAAAGAAAATGTCCAAGTCCCTCGGCAATGTCGTAGATCCATGGGAAATGATAGAAAAGTACGGAGTCGACACCCTCCGGCTTTGGATGTATTCGGTCAATCAGCCGGGAGAGTCTAAAAATTTTGACGAAAAAACCGTGGCTCTGCTTCACAGCCAGGTTTTCGGATTGATTTACAACGTCCTCGCCTTTTACGAACTTTACCGGGATAAAGATCTTGAGAAAAAAGTAGGTTCGGGGTACAAGGCAACTTCCGGCAATATCTTGGATAAATGGATTTTGGCTCGCCTGGAAGAACTTACGGACGTAATGACTAAAAATCTCGATAATTATAAACTGCTTGAGCCGGTTCGCGCCATCAGGGATTTTGTCGGCGACCTTTCTACTTGGTATTTGCGCCGCTCCAGGGACAGAATAAAGGAAGGGGATGAGGAGGCAAAGAAAACTTTATACTTCGCGCTAAAAACAATTTCAAAATTGCTCGCTCCGTTCGCGCCTCTCGCCACGGAAGATATATGGATAAAGTTGAAAAACGACGAAGACGGCGAAAGCGTGCACCTGGAGTCTTGGCCAGCCAACCAAACTAGCATTTTTTCCTTCGGCGCGGACAAAAGAAGGCAAAAAATAATCTCTGAAATGGAAACCGTAAGAAAAGTGGTAACTCTAGGGCTGGAAGCCCGGCAAAAAGCCGGCATAAAAGTTCGTCAGCCCCTTTCTAGGCTAGAGGCGAGAGAGCTTGATATGGGACAGGAGTACGTAGACCTCGTAAAAGAGGAAATAAACGTGAAAGAGTTAAAAGAAAATAAAAATATAGAGAGCGAGGTTATGCTCGATGTAAGCATCGACGAAAATCTCCAGGCAGAGGGTAATTACCGCGAACTGGTGCGGGCTCTCCAGGATATGAGGAAAAACACAGGGCTTACTCCGAGCGATGTGGTGGCGCTTACCTTTGAAACGGATGAAGCAGGGAAAAATCTGATTGAAAAATTCGAAGCTGACATGAAAAAAACGGTACTGGTTTCCGCCGTGCATTTCAGAAAAAATGACGGCGAGGAGGTAAAAGTAGACGACCTTGTGTTTAAAGTAAGGATTAAAAAAGAGTAAATGAAGACTATCTCGGATATATATAAAGAATATAAAATCATGCCGAATTTGCAGATGCATATGCTGCGGGTTGCGGCGGTGGCATCCATGATTTGCGATAATTTTACCGAGCCGTTGCTCAAGGAAGATATAATTACAGCCGCCCTGCTTCATGACATGGGGAACATAATTAAATTCAGACTAGATTATTTTCCGAAATTTTTGGAGCCCGAGGGTTTGGAATATTGGCAGAGAGTTAAAGATGAATATGCAGAAAAATACGGCAACGATGAGCACATCGCTACTATAAAGATTGCGCAGGAACTCCGAGTTTCTAGCAGTATCTTGGAATTAATTAAAGCTTTGAGTTTTTTTGGAGCACCAAAAGTCGCATTAGGGGATAATTTTGGCGATAAAATTGTAGAGTATTGCGACAGCCGAGTGACTCCTTTTGGGGTGGTAACTCTGGAAGAGAGACTTACTGACCTAAGAACACGTTATGCACACCGGGGTGTGGATACTCATGAACGGAGAGCATACCAAGATGCCGTACGACAAATGGAAGAACAAATTTTTTCCAAATGCAAGATAAAACTCGAAGATATTACCGACGAATCCGTAGCTCCCATAGTTGCCGAGCTAAAAAATTTTGTGATAAAATAAGTAAGTGCCAAAGGAAGTTTTAGATTTTATCAACAGCCAGTTTTTGTCCGTTTTGGCGGTGGAAATGATGGATGGCTCACCTAGTGCCGCGACGGTCCATTTCGCCCTTTCCGAAGAGCCGTTTATGTTTTTATTTGAAACTTACAGCCCATACCGCAAGTCGGAGGCGCTCTTGGGTAGGGAGAGCTCGCGTGCTTCGGTAGTAATCGGCTTTAACGAAAACGATAGGAAAACTTTGCAAATGGATGGCACCGTGCGGGTTCTCGCTACCGATACCGAAAGGATACTATTTAATAAAATATATTTTAAAAAATTTCCTAACAAAAGGGAAAAATCCCAAGACCCAAAGTTTATTTTCTTTTGCTTTGAGCCGAAGTGGTGGCGCTACACTGACTGGGATTCCCTAAAAGGCAAGGTAGTACTTAGCTCCGAAGATAAGTAAAATACATAATATGCATCATATATATCATACCGAAGGAATAATTTTAGGCAGTAGGAATTACGGCGAATCTAGCAAATATTATTTTATTTTGACGCGCGACCTTGGTATGGTGTATGCTGCCGCCTCGGGCGTGCGGAAAATGTCTTCAAAACTGCGCTTTATTCTCCAGGATTTCACGCATATTAAGATTGACCTTGTGCAAGGCGAAGATTTCTGGAGAGTAACCAGCGCTTCAAAGACAAACACGTTAGAAAATCTTTCCCGGAATCCAGCGGTCTTTGGTGTCGTCTCGAACATAGCGGCGCTCTTAAAAAGGTTGCTTGCGGGGGTAGAAGAGAACGAAGCTTTATTTAACGACCTCGTAAGCGGCCTCGAGATTTTGGAAAAAACCGAAAATAAAGAGGACATGAGGAATATCGAGGCTATTATCGTTTTGCGTGTACTCCACAACTTGGGCTACATAGGCGGGAGCGAAATTACGCAGAATTTAGTCAAATCTCCGTTTGAGGAAAATTTGATATTTGAAGTTTCCAAGGCGAGAGTGCATATCCTCTCTCAAATAAATAAAGCGCTAAAGGAAACACATCTGTAAATACCTGTCTCGTAAGAAATTTTCAAAATTTCCTTCGGGGTGCTACAATTATATCCATGCCACTAGACGATAAAAACAAACTCAACAGGCTTGAAGAACTGAAGGACAAACTTTTTAGCAAGAGCTATCAGACAAAGATCGAGCACCGCGACAGCTACTCGAGGGCACCTGTAAATGACGTTACGGATTCCTGGGCCGTGGGTGGAAAGACGGAAAAAACAAATGCGGAAAACTTTTTTATGAAAACATCCAGATTCAAGAAGTTTTTCCTGTTTTCGGTGGTTTTTTTTATTTTAACCATAGGATACGGAGCCTATGTTTTTTTGGCGGGGGGGAATACGGTGTCGAATGACAATATTGATGTTTCAATAATGGGGAATAACTTTACGGCGGGCGGGGAAGAACTTCAGCTCATCGTAGGCATTACCAATAAAAACAGAACAGCCCTCGATCTGGTAGACCTGGTATTGGAATATCCCAAAGGGTCGGAAATCGACTCCTCTAAGGATGTGGAACGTATGCGCATTTCGCTCGGCACAATTCCGTCCGGGGCGGTTCTTAATAAGAATTTAAAATTGGTGCTTTTCGGGCAACAGGGCAGTACTCGCACGATAAAAATTTCTCTGGAATACAGGGTAAAAGGCTCCAACGCAATTTTTCTCAAAGAAAAAACCTATGATGTCAACATAAGCTCCACGCCGATAAGCCTGGTGGTGAGCGCTCCCTCGGCGATAAGCCCGAACCAGAGCATTACCCTGAACATAAGGGAAACATTGAATGCAACAAAACTCGCTCCTAAAACACTCATGAAGCTTGTGTACCCTTCGGGGTTTCAGTTTATTAGCTCTACCCCAGCTCCTTCTTACGGGAACAATGTTTGGAACTTGGGGGATTTGGCGCCCGGTGCCGAACATGAGGTTACGGTTACCGGCAAGATGATAGATGTTTTTGACGGTGAAGAAAAAACTTTCAATATCTCGAGTGGCTCCCAATCCCCGACAGACAAGTCCGCAATCGGAGTGGTGTTTAATTCTACTCTCCACACCGTTACGATAAACAGGGCTTTTGTCGAAGCAAACCTTTTTATAAACGGCGTGCCGCAAGCCGAATATGCCGTGGATGCCAAGACTCCTATAAGCGCGGAAATCAGGTATGCTAACAACCTGGATACAAAGATAAACAACTTGAGCATACACGCAAAAATTACCGGAAATGCGTTTAACCGACAGAATATATTGGTGCAGCAGGGTTTTTATGAATCTTCCAAAGACACGGTTACCTGGGATAAAACCTCAATGAACACCCTTAGGGAAGTAAATCCCGGAGATTCCGGCTCGGTGACATTTCTCGTTACTCCACTTTCGCTTTTTTCCTCGGCGGGTGGCATACTGCCGAATCCTACTATAAACATAGAGGTGGGCGTGTCAGGACAGCAGTCGGTTCAGGGTTCTGAAATTAACCAACTCAGCAGTTCCACATCGGCGGTTATAAGGATGATCTCCGATGTCGGACTCGCGCCGAAGGCTGTTTATTATTCCGGTCCTTTTACCAATACGGGACCCATACCTCCCCGAGCCGAACAAAAAACCACTTATACCATAACCTGGAACCTTTCCACTACCTCAAACAGCATCTCTAACGCGCAAGTAAAATCTACCTTGCCTTCCTGGATGAGCTTTACCGGGAATATTTTTCCTGCGGGTGAAAACCTGACTTACAATTCGTCAACCCGGCAAATAACCTGGAATGCGGACAGGATACAAAAAGGAGCCGGCGTTACAGGAACCGCTCGAGAGGTTTCTTTCCAAGTTGCCTTAACCCCATCTCTTTCTCAGGTCGGGAAAACCCCTATCATAATAAATGACGCTGTTTTGACTGGCCATGACGATTTTGCTAATGTAGACATACGGGTAACGAGGGGAGCACTAGACGCGAGCGTGGAAGGCGACCCGACATTTCCGGCTTCCGGAGGGATAGTGGTGAAGTAAAAAATGACTGAAAAAAATAAAAAACCTGCTCGCCCTCCCGACTCGGGAGCAGGCGGGGAAAATAACGATAGCGAACTAATGGAAAAAATAGTCTCACTCTGTAAAAGGCGTGGCTTTATCTTCCAAGGTTCGGAAATATACGGCGGGCTTGCTGGTACTTATGATTGGGGACACTTTGGTTTGGCTCTAAAAAACAATATCAAGCAAAATTGGTGGAAAAAATTTGTGGATAATAGGCGGGATATGTATGGTATTGATGCGGCAATACTCATGAATAGTAAAGTCTGGGAAGCCTCCGGACACGTAGAAGGATTTTCCGACCCATTGGTAGAATGCGAGAAATGCAAAAAAAGATTTCGCGCGGACCAGCTTGAAGATGCAAAAAAATGCCCCGAATGCGGCGGAAAACTCGGGGAATCCAGACAGTTCAACATGATGTTCGCTACCAAAATCGGGGCTATGGAAGATTCCGCTTCTACTGTCTATCTGCGCCCGGAGACGGCTCAGGGGATATTTGTTAATTTTAAAAACACCGTAGATGCTTTTCATCCGAAGTTGCCTTTTGGCATAGCTCAAATCGGTAAGGCTTTTAGGAATGAGATTACTGCCCGAGATTTTATCTTCAGATTGAGGGAGCTGGAGCAGATGGAGGTGGAATATTTTATCCGCGGAGAAGATTGGGAAAAATATTTTGAATATTGGAAAGGGGAAATGCTTGAGTGGATGGAAGATATAGGCTTTGATATGTCTAAAGTGCATGAACTTGAAGTGGGAGACGGAGACAGGGCTCATTATTCTAAAAGAACGATAGACTTTGAATTTGATTTTCCGTTTGGCAGAAAAGAACTCTATGGGCTTGCGTACAGGACTGATTTTGATTTAAAAAACCATAAACTGGATTACATAGACGAAGAAAAAAGTGAAAAAATAGTTCCGCACGTTATTGAGCCATCCATGGGTGTCGACAGGTCAGTCCTAGCGCTTTTACTTTCAGTGTATGCGGAAGAAGAAAAAGACGGCGAAGTGCGCTCGTATTTAAAATTCAAACCAAGTATCGCGCCGGTCATCTGCGCAGTATCTCCCTTATTGAAAAATAAGCCGGAGTTGGTGGAATACGCGAACGTGAAAGTTTTTGCTCCGCTCAAGGCAGAGTTCGGACGCGTAGCCTGGGACGACAATGGGAACATCGGCAAGCGTTATCGCAGACAGGATGAGATAGGCACGCCATTTTGCATAGTCGTTGATTTTGACACACTTACCGACAATACTGTGACTGTGCGCGACCGGGATACTGGCGTCCAGGAGAGGATAAAAGTTTCCGATTTGCAGGATTATATAAAAGAAAAAATAAACTAAAGAATGAAGTCAAAATGAAGTTTAGTAAAAAAGTTTTAAAGAATGGTTTGCGGATATTGACCATCCCCATGAAAGATAACCCGACGGCGACCGTACTCGTGCTCGTAGAGGCGGGCTCAAAGTACGAAGATAAAAGAGTGAACGGGATTTCACATTTTTTGGAGCATATGTGCTTTAAAGGCACGACCAAGCGACCAAAAGCCATAGATATTTCCAAAGAGCTCGACGCGCTCGGCAGTCAGTACAACGCTTTCACCGCACAGGAATATACGGGATACTATGCGAAGTCGGATGCGAAGCATTTCGCGAACATCTTTGACGTGGTATCCGATATCTATCTTAATTCCACTTTTCCGGACGCCGAAATGCAGAAAGAAAAAGGCGTCATTATCGAGGAGATAAATATGTATGAAGATATGCCGAACAGGCACGTGCAGGACCTGATGATGAGGCTTTTGTATGGGAACCAACCCGCAGGATGGAACATAGCGGGAGAGAAAGAAAATATACTAAAAATGGAACGTGATGACTTTGTGGATTATAAATCCCTGCATTACCTACCGGAGTCTACTGTCATAGTGGTGGCAGGACAGATTACCGAAAAGGAAGTTATGGCGGAGGTGAATAAAGCTTTTGGAAAAGTTCCGCGCGGGAAGAAACCCGGCAAGCTTAAAGTAAAAGAAAAACAAACCAAGCCGGAAGTTTTGGTAAAATTCAAAAAAACTGACCAGACGCATTTTGTCCTCGGCGTACGGAGCTATGACCTGTTCAGTAAAAAAAGCGCGGCTTTGACGGTCTTAGGTGGCGTGCTCGGAGGCGGTATGAGCTCCCGGCTTTTTCAGCGCCTGCGCGAAGAGATGGGAGTCGGGTATTACGTGCGGGCCTACAATGACGTTTTTACTGACCATGGATTTTTCCAGATATCGGCTGGCGTGGATAACAAGAGGATTGAGGAAGTGCTCGACGCGGTCCTACTCGAATGCAAGAAGTTAAAAAAATATAAAGTAGAAGAGGATGAATTGAACAAGGTAAAGGAGTGCTTGATAGGAAATATGAAGCTAACGCTCGAATCTAGCGACGACATAGCGAATTTTTACGGAGGGCAGGAGCTATTAAAGCGCGATATTAAAGGAGCGGAAGAAAAAGCGCGTGACATACGCAGAGTTACCGCTACCCAGATTCAGGCAATCGCAAAAGATATTTTTAAAAACAACGGACTGAACCTGGCGCTCATTGGACCGTTCAAAGACAGCAAAAAATTCCAAAAATTGCTTAAGTTTTAAGCATATTTAGGTCTATTTACAATGCAGGCTCAAAGTTATATACTTAGGGTGTAAATTTGTCGAAATTATTATTTTAATATTAAATATAATTATATGGGACCAGGAGGATTAGATGGAGCAAAGGTTCTTCCTTTCAAAAAAAAAGGACAAGAGGGGGACGAGGCTAACGAGGGAAGGGACTTTACAATGGGACGTATGGATGTAAGAGTGCCACCTATGGCGGAGCTCCAGAAACTTGCAGACGCGAAAGTAGATTGGGCAACTTTTAGGTCTACGATAGAAAGAGACAATCAGGGCTATACATTACCAAGCAAGGCAGATTTTGAGGCTCTCAAACTTGAAGGCGCGAAAAAGCAGGAACGCATGGGAGAATCAGGGCTAGGTATTCCTGACGGGGAGGCTTATTTTATGACTTGGGAAGGTGATGAACCCACACGTACCAAATACTTGGTCAGGGGGGACTCCTATGAGGAACAACACATAAGCGATAATGACCAGACTGACGTCAGGACGCATTTTCAAGAAAGCGATATGGCAACTTTTTTTCTCGTTAAAAAGAGTCAAGCCGCTCAAGCATCCAGTACGGAGAAAATGGCAGCGTAAATTTTTGTTTTTGTTTTTCACAAACACCCCGGCAAAAGCCGGGGTGTTTTCCTTTTATGCTTTTTGCGCTTTCCTTTTTCATGCTATGATATTCCCATGACCGGAAGGAACGATATTACCCATATTTCCATAACAACCGGCACGATGATCAGGGCGATTTTGGTCGTCATCAGCTTTGTGCTGATATGGGTTTTACGCGATTTTTTCCTGATAATACTTACCTCTATTGTTATCGCTTCATTCGTCGAGTCGGCTGTTCCGTATCTAAAAAAAATTGGTCTTGGCAGGGTATTCGGTATCGTCATATTATATGTATTCTCTATTCTTTCCTTGGCCGGCTTGTTTTACCTTTTTGCTCCGCTCCTTATCACCGAAATTTACAATTTCTCCACGTTCCTCTCCTCATACGTTCCAAACGTTTCTTTCCTGAATTATTTCAACAACGAAGCGTTTTCCGGCGCGAAGGATGTCGTCGGAGCACTATCGGGCAATTTATCCCTTTCTTCTCTTTTCACGGTATCCAATACTTTTATCGTGAATCTCTCCGGCGGATTTTTCCAGACGCTTTCCGTGGCTTTCGGTGGTATTTTCAATGTACTCCTTATTGTCATTATCTCGTTCTATCTTTCAGTGCAGGAAAACGGCATAGAAAATTTTTTACGCATTGTCCTGCCAATCCAGTATGAAGACTACGCGGTAGATCTATGGAAACGTACAAGCGTAAAGATAGCTTTGTGGGTGAAAGGACAGCTGGTTTTGGGGCTGATTGACTCCGTCCTGGTTTACCTGGTGCTTTCCCTGCTCGGGGTCCAGTACGCCCTTCTGCTTGCCATCATTGCCGGGATAATGGGGCTGGTGCCGTATGGTACCTTGATTGCCCTGGTGCCCGCGGTATCGTTCTCTTACCTTTCTGGAGGCATATCTCACGCGCTAATGGTGGCCGGAGCGTACCTCATCATTCACCAGTTTGAACTTTTCCTTTTTACGCCTCTCTTGATAAAGAGCATAGTGGGACTGTCTCCATTCGTCGTAATACTCGCGGTTTTGATAGGTTTCGAGCTTGGAAGTTTCTGGGGCTTGGTGCTATCGCTTCCGGCCGCTGTTTTCCTCATGGAGCTTATGAGCGACATGGAGAAACACAAAGCCTTTACCAGAACAAATACCAAATAAGGAATGAATCCCGTTAGAGATTATATATGTTAAATATCTTACTAAAAATTAATATAACTACGGAAATGCAAAGCATTTCCTATCTCTAACGGGATGAAGAAAGACAGTTTTTACATTACGACGACCCTTCCATACGTGAACTCGGACCCGCATATCGGTTTTGCGCTTGAGCTTGTGCAGACTGACGTGGTCGCCCGCTACCACAGGTTAAAAGGAGATAATGTTTTTTTTAGTACGGGCACGGACGAACACGGACAAAAGATTTTTGAAGCGAGCGTAAAGGAGGGGAAAGAAGTACAGGAATATGTGGACGGATACGCCGGTGAGTTTAAAAAGCTTTCCAGCGCCCTTGATATATCCAACGATACTTTCATCCGTACGACGGATGCCCATCATATCACCGCGGCGCAAGAAATGTGGAATAGGTGCGACAAAGCGGGAGACATATATAAAAAATCATATGAAGGCAAGTACTGTGTCGGGTGTGAATCGTTTAAGCCGGAAAAGGATCTGGATGAAAGAGGTGAATGTTTAATCCATCCGCACTTAAAAATTACTCTGCTCAAAGAGGAAAACTATTTTTTCCGTTTCAGCAAGTATCAGGAAAAACTCCTCTCTTATCTTTCCGAGCCCGGGGTTATTTTGCCGGAATGGAGGAGGGAAGAAGCGATTACTTTTGTAAAAAGCGGGCTGGAGGATTTCAGCATTTCACGCGAAAAAGAAAGGCTTTCCTGGGGAATTCCGGTTCCCGGAGACGATGCGCAGGTGATGTATGTGTGGTTTGATGCCCTTACAAACTATATTTCTACTTTAGGCTGGCCGGAAGATAGTGGAGGTAAATTTAAAAATTTCTGGGAGCAGGGCTTTACCGTGCAGACTGCGGGCAAAGACCAGGTAAGGTTTCAGTCTATTATATGGCAGGCGATGCTCATGTCGGCTGGAGTAAAAAGCACCGATAAAGTCGTGTACCACGGCTTTATAACCTCGGGTGGACAAAAGATGAGCAAGTCCCTAGGTAATGTGATAAATCCTCTTGACTTGGTGAAAGAATACGGCACGGATGCGGTCAGGTATTTTTTACTTCGCCATGTGAGCTCGTTTGAAGATAGCGATGTTACCTTGGAGGCCATAAAAGAAGCTTACAACTCCGGGCTGGCAAACGGTTTAGGAAATTTAGCTTCCCGCATACTCACGCTTTCCGAAAAATATTTAGAAACGTGCCCAGCAATACCAGACAACTTAATTCCAAAAGAATTTTTTGAAATTCTGGATACTTTTGATACAAAAAAAGCCACGGATTATGTGTGGAACAAGATAGGGGAGCTGGACAGGTTCATTCAGGAAACGGAGCCGTTCAAAGTGATAAAAGTGGATGAAGAGAAAGGGAAAAAATTAATTTCAGATATGGTTGTGCGATTATACCAGATTGCCAGGATGCTCAATCCACTAATGCCCGATACCAACGTTACCCTGAAAAAACTGATAAGAGAAAACAAAAAACCAGAAGTTCCTTTATTTGTGCGCAAAGATTAATATGACCCCTAAATACATAGACATACACAGCCACGTGAATTTTTCCGCTTTTGACGCGGACAGGGAAGAGGTTATTAAGCGCGCGCTAGACCATGATACTTTTGTCATAAACGTAGGCACGCAGATAGATACTTCGAGGAAAGCCGTGGAGCTCGCGAATAAATATGCCGAAGGCGTGTACGCGATTATTGGGCTGCATCCCATACATACCGGCGCTTCCTATCACGACGAAAAAGAATTGGGCGCTGGCGGAAAAGAATTTACCTCCCGCGGGGAAGTTTTCAGCAAAGACGCGTACAGAGAACTTATGAAAGACCCGAAGGTTCTCGGTGTGGGGGAGTGCGGTCTGGATTATTACCGGACGGACGTTGATTCTATTTCAAAACAGAAACAAGCTTTGATAGAGCAGATAGAGCTCGCGAACGAATTTGGTAAGCCTATCATGCTTCACATTAGAAATAACCCGGCTAAAACCGCCAAAGGCGGTTCGCCCGACGCCTCGAATGAGGCGTTTAGGGAACGAAACGCATACTTTGACGCGCTTGATTTGCTAAAGGAGCATGCGACGGTCAAGGGCGACGTGCATTTTTTCGCGGGCGGCTGGGCCGAAGCAAAGGCATTTTTGGATTTCGGGTTCACGCTCTCTTTTACCGGAGTACTAACCTTTACGCATGATTATGATGAAGTTATAAAAAATACTCCACTCGAGATGATAATGACCGAGACGGATTCGCCGTATGTCACACCCGTGCCGCATCGGGGCAAGAGAAATGAGCCAGTATATGTAAAAGAAGTCGTTAAGCGAATAGCCGAAATAAAAGGATTACCTGAAGGAGAAGTCGCAGAAACTATAATTAATAATGCCAAAAGGGTGTTCGGGTTGCATTTTTAAAGCCTTTTTGTTAGTATGGAACCTATGCAATCAGGTGAAAACGAAAGTGTTGTTGACGTGGAAAATGAAATAACAGAAGAGGCCGAGGAGCGGGTTTATGAAGTCGGCTACCTTTTGGTGCCTACTATTTCCGAAGAGGAATTGCCTGCCGTTTATGGCAACTTAAAAGAGCTGGTAGTCTCAATGGGAGGCAGCATTGTTTCCGATGAAATGCCAAAAATGATGCAATTGGCTTATTCTATGGTCAAAGTCATCTCCAACATCCGGAACAAATTCAATACCGCGTATTTCGGCTGGGTAAAATTTACCATGGATTCCGGAAAGGTTTTAGAACTGAAAAAGAAGCTTGACCTAGACCCGAATTTCATCAGATTTTTGATATTAAAAACGGTAAAGGAAAATACCATCGCCGCGAAGAGATTCGTGAGGGGAGATATGGCGCACCGCAGACCAACCATGAAAAAGCCTGATGATGAAAATGCCGTGCCTATAAACAAAGAAGAAATCGATAAAGAGATTGACGCCCTAGTTGCCGCGTAATTATTAGTAATTAGGTGCTAGTGACTAGCTGCTAGAACCTAGGACCTTAGAACCTAACCCAAAGATGTACTTAAACAAAGCAATTTTAATAGGAAACCTGACTCGAGATCCGGAGATACGCGCTCTGCCTTCTGGCATAAAAGTTTGCACATTTTCACTGGCTACGAACCGTGTCTGGAAAGACAAGAATGGCACCCGCCAGGAATCAGCCGATTATCACAATGTGGTAGTTTTTGGCCGACAGGCGGAAACAGTTGCTCAGTATATGAAAAAAGGAAGTTCCATATTGGTTGAAGGCAGGATGCAGACCAGGAGCTGGGACGATAAGAATTCCGGAGAGAAAAAATACCGCACGGAGATAGTCGCCGACCGCACGCAATTCGGTCCCAAAGGAGGAAGTGGCGGAAGCGTAGGCACCACGAACGCGGGCTCAAAGGCTCCGGCATCGCAGGGTTCCGAAGCTGGGGAGATTGATTCCATAGAGTATCCGGAAGAAGACATTAACCCGGAAGATATCCCTTTTTAAGCAGCATTCAAAAAACACCCATGAAACAAGATTACTTTTCAGCAAACAATATAAAATACATAGACTATAAGGACATAGAAATCCTGAAGAAATTCCTGAATCCTAACGGCAAGATAGTGAGCCACAAGCGTAGCGGAGTAACCGCCAAAAACCAGCGCGCGCTCGCTTCCGCCATCAAATACGCGAGATTTCTGGGCTTGCTTCCATTCGTAGTAAAATAAATAGAAACAAAAAAATCCCCGACTGGGGATTTTTTTGTTTAGACTCGCTCCACGTATTCTCCGGTTTCGGTATTTATACTTACTCGGTCTCCTTCTTTTATGAACATCGGAGCGTTCAAGGTCGCGCCGTTTTCTAGGGTTATTACCTTGTTGCCTCCCTTGGAGGTATCTCCACGCACGGCGGGCGGAGCTTCTTTGACCAGGAATTCCATTTTTATTGGTAGGCTAAGTTTGATTATTTTTTCTTCATCATCGTCGTTAGTCCAGACGAGCGCCGTCACGTTACCGTTAGCTTTTAAGAATTTTGCCGCATTGCCCAAGAGAATTTCATCGAGCTTGAATCTTTTGCTTTTATCTTCCGGGGCGCAGAACCAATATTCTCCTTTATTTGCGTATAAAAATGTAATATCTCGCTTGTCGATATCCGCTTCGTCCGCAGAATCCGACACGTGATATGTGGCAGGGAAGACCTTGCCGGAGACTAGGCTGCGGAGTTTCACCTGGTTTTGAGGCTTGCGTTGCTGGGTGCGGGCGACGTGAGATTCCACAACTTCACAGGGTTCTCCGTCGTGTATAATTATTTTCTTTTCGCGTATTTCGCTATATTCTAATTGAGCCCTAGGCAGTATAC
>DATDXF010000005.1:0-35621 GCA_036517215.1 Minisyncoccota bacterium
GGAAGAAGCCGTAAAGCAAACGGGAATGGAATACGGGGCGATTAACCCGATAGGATTGCCCGAGGGCTGGCCGATATTCATAGATTCCCGGATTCCCCTTCTCCCCGCCGTGGTGATAGGTAGCGGCCTCAGAAAATCAAAAATAATTTTACCCGGCAGCGTTCTCGCTTCCCTCCCTAACGCGCGGGTGCTTGAAGGATTGGGGCAGCTTAAATAAATAGGACATTTGAGTAAATAATTTTGATATACTGAATCCATGGAACCTATGATAGAAATTTTAAAGCCCGAACAATGGCAGGAATTCAAGGAAATACGGATGAAAGCGCTAAAAACCGACCCCTTGTCTTTCGGGGAATCTTACACACGGGAAATAGATAATTTGACGGAAGAAACGGCGCGCGCGAAACTTTCCGCCCCGGACCGAAAATCATATGTGGCCAGAGTTGACGGCAAGATTGTCGCCCTCGCTGTATATACTTTGGTCATCCCCGAACATGTGGAACATACGGCAGACATCCATGCTGTTTTTGTCGACCCTGATTTCCGCGGGAAAGGAATAGGCTTTAAATTAATGAAACAAATGCTTGACGACCTGCATGATATACCTAAGATTTCCAGAATTGTTTTAAGCGTGGGGAACGAACAGGAAGCCGCTAAAAATATGTATAAAAACTCGGATTCACCCAATTCGGATTGGGAACAAAAGAAATGAAGATAAGCGGAAAATACTACGACCTGGCGCAAATGGAACTTATTTTTGAAGACAAGCTTTAATCTAAAACTTATTCTTAAGGTCTTCGTATGGATTGTGATATAATATATTTCATGGACGAGGAAAAAGAAAAAAATAAAGAGCATTATATTTGCCTGGGCGGCTGTAGGGGCGTATCTAAAAAGCCCGGCGTTTGCCAGGCGCCAGACTGCAAAGACCACAACCACGAACTCGTGAAGTGCGCCTGCGCGGACGGGCTTCACAACGATTTCAAGCCTCACTAGAAGCTATGCGGAAAGTCAGCTTTGAAAGCGAGGAAGAAAGAGTGGACGGCACGTTATTTATACCTGATGTAAAAATAAAAAGCGCGGGCGTAATTTTTTTTCATGGCTCGGGGAGCAGCGAGAAGAATTATATTGGGATGGGCGAACAACTCTTAAGAAGAGGGGTTGCCGCGCTTACACTAAACTTAAGAGGCCATGGCACAAGCGAAGGAAAATTCAAAGATATAACCCCCGAAGCTAATATAAAGGACGCGCTCGCGGCATATGATTTTTTCATAAAACAGGAAGGGGTAGACCCGGAAAGAATCGGGGTTTGCGGAAGCTCGTACGGAGCCGTCTTGGCTTCCCTGTTGTCGGAAAAACGAGCACTAAAAAGCCTAGTTTTGCGCGTTCCGGCGGCATACACAGAGAAAATGATGAAAATTAAGCTTGAAGAAGTACTCGCGGATGAGGAAAGGGTTTTTAAAATAATGGGAAATATCGGCGCGACACCGGCCGTTTCTGCAATTTCAAAATTTAAAGGAAGTCTGCTTATTGTCCCGTCGGAGAACGACAATCTTATCCCTATAGACATACCTAAGGCGTTTTTGGAGAGTGCAAAAGTGGTGAAAAGGAAAGAAATGCGGATAATGGATGGCGCAGGCCACGTTTTGTCGGACGAACAACGTAAAAAATATACGGAGATAATGGCAAGCTGGTTTACAGAGACTCTTTGACCGAATTTCCCAAAACAGATTTTATAAGAAAAAATATGATATATTAGCCATATGGAAAATAAGAATATATTGATGCAGCCTTGGTCCGTAGGCGTGGACGACATATTTGCGGAGCTCAAAACGAGCCACGAGGGACTGACGGAAAAAGAAGCATCCTTCCGGCAAGACGTGTACGGGAAAAATTCATTCAAAAAGCACGAAAAAAAGAGTGCTATTTCTATTTTTATCAAGCAGATTGTGAGTCCCCTCATATTCATCTTAATCGGGGCCGCAGTGGTCACGTTCGCGCTCAAAGAATGGATTGAGACCTTTGTGATAAGCGGAGCGGTGATAATAAACGCCGGCCTGGGTTTTTACCGGGAATACCACGCGGAGCATATTCTTGAAAAATTAAGCAGTTTCATTAAAGACCGGGCCATAGTTATCCGGAACAACAAAGAACAGGAGGTTGATTCCGAGGTTCTGGTGCCCGGAGACATAATAAAACTTTCTTACGGCAACCGCGTACCGGCTGATGCCCGGCTGGTTAATAAAAATAATATCAACTTGGACGAAGCTATATTGACCGGAGAGTCCCAGCCGGTGCAGAAATCGCTTGAAGTGGTGGAAGGATATTCCGTGGTGGCGGAACGCAAAAATATGGCGCACGCGGGCACCCTGGTCATCGACGGATTCGCTACGGCAGTCGTGGTCGCGACGGGGAATAACACCGAAGTGGGGAAAATAGCCCGGCTGGTATCGAGCACCAGCCGGGCAAAGACTCCGATACAAAGAGGAGTGGAAAAACTGGCCTGGATTATTTTCGTGGTTGTCATGGTAATAGTCGCGGGGATATTTATTTTGGGAATTTTAAGAGGCGAGCAGCTGTTTGAGATGCTGGTGCTTTCAATCGCTGTCGCAGTAGGCGCGGTGCCGGAAGCCATGCCGATAGCGCTCACGGTAATATTGTCGGTAGGCGCGGAAAGAATAGCGAAAAAACAGGGAATATTGCGTACGCTTCTCGCCGCTGAAACGCTGGGCTCTACCAGCATTATAATGACGGACAAAACAGGAACACTTACCGAAGCAAATATGCGCCTAACGGGCATATACACGAACGGTGATTTGGCTAAGGGAGACACCAGCCCAAAAGAATACGACAAGGCGGGTGAACAGCTGCTCCGGCTCGCTCTTATGAATATTGACGTGCTGGTTGAGAATCCCGATGAGCCGATTAATTCCTGGACATTCAAAGGCAAGCCTTTTGAGGTAAATATTATCAAGACAGCCAGAGATAACGGCATAGACATTTCCGGGATGAAACAAAGAAGCTTTTCCCCGGTCATTATACCCTTTAACTCCAGCCATAAGTTTTCCGTCTCGCACAGAGAGGATGTCTTTATAGTAATGGGAGCTCCCGATGTACTTTTGTCCAGGGCAAAGATAAGCAAGGAAGATTTTATAAAATATGAGTCGTGGATTACACAGGCCAGCAACGAGGGCAAGCGCCTGATTGCGCTCGCGACCATAAAATCCCAGTCCGACAGTTTATCCATCCAGGAAATACAAAACGTTACGTTTGAAGGGATATTGGCATTCTACGACCCCGTGCGGCCAAATGTTTCGGCCACAATAAAAAAGATTGAGGCTATGGGCACGAAAGTCATAATGATAACAGGCGACCTGAAGGGCACCGCAATGTCGGTCGCCAAAGAGCTCGGCTGGAAAATAAAGGAAGACCAGGTTATAACCGGACATGACATACAATCCTTGTCCGATGAAGATCTTATAACAATAATTCCCCATAAAAAAATATTCGCGAGGGTAACGCCTGAGGATAAACTCCGTGTCGGAATGCTTTACAGGAAATTGGGAGAAGTCGTGGCTATGACTGGCGACGGAGTGAACGACTCCCCCGCGCTTAAAGCTATGGATATAGGCATAGCGATTGGCTCAGGCAGCGACGTGGCAAAAAGCGTGGCTGACCTGGTCCTCCTCGATGATAATTTCGAGATAATAAGCACGGCAATACACGAAGGTCGCCGCATATTGGTAAACATAAGAAAAACATTCATATATCTGCTTTCAAACTCTCTTGATGAGGTAATTGTGGTGGGCGGAAGCCTAATCGTGGGGATAACCCTGCCTTTAACCGCTCTCCAGATAATTTGGGTAAATTTATTTACCGGCAGCCTGCCGGCGCTTGCTTTCGCGTATGATGAGGACTTTGACCATGAAATGTCAAAAAGGCACACGCTCAAATCCATCTTTACCCGGGAAATCAATATCCTTACTTTCGGCATAGGCACGGCATCCTCGCTTTTGCTGTTTTTTATGTATTACGGTCTGATAAAATCCGGAGTGGAAACCGAACTTGCCCGTTCCGTTTTCTTTGTATGCTTCGCGTCATATATATTGGTAATTGCGTTTTCGTTCCGTAGCCTGCATAAACCTTTGTTTTCCTATCCCGTCTTTTCAAATAAAAAACTGAACCAAAGCATCTTGGTCGCTATAGCCGTACTCGTGGCTACCATGTCTATCCCCTCTCTCAGGGCAGTATTTGAACTTGCTCCCGTACCTCTGTCCTGGACGTGGTTTATACTGGCATGGCTTGTACTAAATGTACTTATGGTAGAAGGAGCCAAGCTATTTTTCAGGAAAAAATACGGCAGATCCTCCCGCTAATTTACTTTTCCACAGTTTTTCAAAATAACAGTTGACAATACCCCCAGGGGGGTATATACTTCCCTGCATGCATACAAACAAACAAAAGCTTATAAGAAGGTTGCAAATTTTGGAGGGCCAGGTGCGCGGCCTTCAAAAGATGATAGATAAGGATATTTATTGCATAGATGTCATCACCCAGACATCGGCGATAAAGCAGGGGCTTTCAAATATTGAAGACATCCTGCTCGAAGGACATCTAGGGCATTGCCTGGTAAACCAGATAAAAGCGGGTCAAACAAGCAAAGCTACCAAGGAAATATTGAAAGTTTATCAGCTAAAACGCAAATAAATATGAGCACAGACACTTATAAAGTAAAAGGAATGCACTGCGCTTCCTGCGCGAGTATCATAGAAAGAGCCATCAAAAAGGTTGATGGTGTGGAGAATATTTCCGTAAACAGCGGAACGGAAAACGCAAAAATTTCTTTTGATGAAAATAAAACCAACAGAGACGAGTTTAATAAAAAACTGGAACCATTAGGTTACTCTTTGACCGCAAAAAATGATCACAATATGCATTCCGGGAAAACAGCCGGGGAAATGGGAATGAGTGAGGACGAACATGCCGCGCACCTAGGGCTTAGTCAGTCAAAAACAGAAAAGCTCGCGGAGCTAAAAACTATGAGGAATCTGGTCAGGTCGGTTATGCCACTCGCGCTGATCGGTGTTTTTGTAATGACTTGGGATATTTTGGCGCAACTGGGCTACGCCGGAGAAATGCCGTACCTATGGGAAGAGCTTTTCCATCACCTGCTTCCGGTTATGGCTACCTATACGTTATTTGTCGTTGGCAAGCCGTACCTGCTAGGATTTTACCGCTTTCTGCGATACGGAAAGGCGAACATGGACACGCTCATCGGCATCGGCACATCCGTCGCCTTTTTATATAGTTTCGCGGTTACGGCCTTTGAAGAAACCCTGGCTCCGTTTATTAACGTAGAGAATACATATTACGATGTGACTATCATAGTCATCGCTTTTATCGCTCTCGGAAAATATCTGGAGACGCGCTCCAAGATGAAAACGGGAGACGCCATAGAGAAACTTTTGAATTTACAGGCTAAAACAGCCTTGGTGGTCCGGGACCCCGAAGGAAAGCCTTTGGCTTCCTACGGGGCAGGCATCAAAGAAGTTGAGATTCCTATTAATCAAGTGATACACGGAGATTATGTAGTAGTGAAACCCGGAGCAAAAATTCCGGTAGACGGAGTAATAGTTTCCGGCTCTTCGTATATAGATGAGTCGATGGTAACCGGAGAACCGATGCCCGCCCACAAAAAAGAAGGAGACAGTGTGGTTTCGGGAACAATAAATACCACGGGAGCTTTTACGTTTAAGGCGACCAAAGTAGGCTCGGAAACGCTCCTGGCAAATATAATAAAAATGGTAGAGGAAGCGCAGGGATCTAAGGCGCCTATCCAGGCCTTGGCTGATAAAATTTCAAGCATATTTGTGCCGGTGGTCTTGGTAATAGCCGGGCTCACTTTAGGATTGTGGCTGGTTATCGGGACGCAGTATCTGGATCTGGGCTTCTCCCAGGCGCTTTCGTTCGGATTGGTTTCCTTTGTCGGTATCCTGGTTATCGCCTGCCCGTGCGCGCTGGGGCTCGCCACTCCGACTGCAATTATCGTCGGCGTGGGCAAGGGAGCAAAGGAGGGTATACTTATCAAAGACGCGGGCACTCTGGAAAAACTTCATAAAGTAAACGCCGTGGTGGTAGACAAAACAGGGACGCTTACTTTCGGCCGCCCGGAGCTTGTTTCAATCAATAACTTTTCTAAAAAAACAGATGCGGAACTCATTTCCATCCTAGCGACGCTGGAGAATAAATCCGAACATCCGATAGCTCACGCGGTATTGAATTACGCAAAAGAAAAAAATATAAAGAAAAACGATGTGGAGAATTTTGAAATCGTTAAAGGTAAAGGTTTAAAGGGGGTTTTGGAGGGAGTGGAATATTTTGCCGGCAATACGAAACTGGTTCTCGATCTTAACCTGGAGTTTGATAAGGCAAAAATAGAAAAAGAAACACTGGAAGGCAAAACTCCGATAATCCTCGCTACAAAAAACGAATTGCTCGGAATCATCATGGTAGCCGATGCCATCAAAGAAGAAGCCGTCCTCGCCGTTAAAAACCTGCACAAGCTCGGCATAAAAGTGGTCATGTTGACCGGCGACAATAAAAATACCGCGGAGCATATAGCCAAGCTTGTCGGGATAGACGAGGTGGTGGCAGAGGCCATGCCGGAAGATAAATTAAACAAGATAAAAGAACTTCAGCAAAAAGGTTTGATTGTGGCGATGGCAGGCGATGGTGTAAACGACGCGCCGGCCCTCGCGCAGGCGGATGTGGGCATAGCCATGGCTACAGGAACCGACGTTGCGATAGAGAGCGCTGGCATTACTCTCTTGGGTGGGGATATATCAAAGCTTGTAAAGGCAATAAGGCTTTCCAAAATCACGATGCGCGGAATCAAGCAGAATCTTTTCTGGGCTTTCGCTTACAACATAATAGGAATACCTCTGGCCGCCGGACTGTTTTATCCGTTTTTTGGCTGGCTCCTGTCCCCTGTTTTTGCCGGATTCGCCATGGCTATGTCCTCCGTGTCCGTGGTCGGAAATTCGCTTAGAATTAAAAGTAAAAAATTGTAAAGGTCGATATTATTAGAAAAATTACTAAAAAATTATATGCAACTTTCAAAATTATTTCATGTTCTAGGCGCTACTGTGGGATGGGTGGGAATTGCCATGCTTGTCAGCGCTTGGATTGCCGGAGATAGTGGTAGGGTGTTTGGATTTACGCAAGGACATCTTTTTACTGATGCAGCCATACTTGTCTTGATTGCTATCTGGATGCAGCTTGCTACGATGCATCATATGAAGCTTGAAGAAAAAGGTCAGGTGATTTAATCTATGATTGGCTCCCCCCCGGGGGGGCTTGTTCACGGATTAAATTTGGGAGAATAAAGAATTATAAGTTAAAAAACAGGTTTATGGAATTTGACTACACTGTTACAACTAAAAAAGATTTTGATTCAGCGGTATTAGCCGTAGAAAAAGAAACAGTAAAAGTTGGTTTTCGAGTACTATATATCCATGATGTGCAAAAAACTCTAGGCGAAAAAGGGTTCAACATAGAACCTATGAAAATAATTGAATTTTGTAACGCAAAGTCAGCATACGCGGTTTTACAGGCAGACGTGAAAATAGGGCTCTGTCTGCCATGTAAAATAAACGTGTATACTAAAGATGGACAAACTTTTATTTCCGGCATGCGTCCGATAATTTTACCAAAGTTTTTCCCTGAAGTGCAGTTGGGCAATTTGCCGGAGGAAATTGATAAACTTATCAAAACAGCCATTGATAATTCAATAGAAAAATGAAGGTTGAAATTATTAATAATGTAGTATAATTAATATATGATGGGATATGGATATGGCGGGATGATGGGTGGAGGTTTTGGTTCTATAATTGCCGTAGTGGTAATGATAGACCTGATTCTGCTTGGCATCTGGCTTTACAAACAAATAAATAAATAGAATTATGCTTTTACGAAACACAAAATTATTTATAGGTCTTTTCATTGTATTTGCTTATATAAATATAGGTGTATTCGGCCTGATTTCATTTAATCGCGCAAATCACGAGGCAGATACGCCAATGGTGAACTGCCCTTATACCGAAAACGGATATTCAATCTGCGAAAACACACTTGAGCATGTCAGCAGGTGGCAGCAGTTTTCAAATGTAATTTCTCCTTCGCTATTTATTTTCTTAATACTTATCGCGGTTTTGTATTTTATCGGCAAACAGAACGCCTTGAGCCAGAAGCGGTATTTTTACCGATGGAAGCACTCTTTATATAACAAAAAACTATATTCCTATAACGAGGAAATAATTAAATGGCTGTCGCTTTTTGAGAACAGCCCTTCCTTTTCATACGCAAGGCACAGCTAATTAATTTGTCGTAAATTTTAGCTGCGCCTTTAAAATCCCCGCAAGGGATTTTTTACTAGGCTAATAAATAAATTTATGGACAAAAAAACAATCATTTCTCTAATTGTAATTGTTATCGGGATTACAGGGTTAGTATGGTGGAGTAAGACGGCAGAGCCTGAAACAACAGCAGACGCATCTTCAAAATCTCATCCCGCGAGAAACGGAAGTGCCCTGGTATCCGACGAACTGTTCTATGATTTCGGCAAGATATCGATGAAAGACGGGAAGGTAAGCAAAGTATTTAAAGTAACCAATACGGGAACCGAAGATATTAATGTGCCCAGTCTGTCGACTTCCTGTATGTGTACCAATGCTTATATCGTGAAAGCGGATGGAACAAAGAAAGGGCCTTTCGGCATGCCGGGACACAGCGGGTTTGTTCCAAAAGCAAATGAAGTCGTAAAGAGTGGCGGAACTCTAGATATAGAAATAGTATACGACCCAAACGCGCACGGCCCTGCGGGGGTAGGAAGTATTGATAGGTTTGTGTATCTCGAAGATTCGGACGGTGGCAAGCTCCAGTTCGAGATTAGAGCTAATGTAACTCCTTAAATAAAATGAAAAAACTTATAATTACACTTAGTATTGTACTCATTGCTATCATCGGCATCGTGATCCTGAAGAACAATCCCGCGACTTCGGCCATTATCTGGAACATGAGCCGGGAAGGCACCTGGCTCCTGCCACTTCTTCTGGTGTCTGCCCTCTTAGACAGCGTACACCCGTGCTCCTTCTCTATTCTTCTCGTAACTATCGCATTTCTCTTCGGAATACAGTTAAGTAGAAAGAAAATTTTGCAGCTGGGGGGCACATATATTGCCGGAATATTCACCGCTTACTTCCTCATCGGATTAGGGATATTGAAAGTTTTGCATTTGTTCAATACCCCGCACTTCATGGGAAAATTGGGGGCAACATTGCTTATAGTTTTCGGGGTAATGAACTTGATAAATCGCTTCTTTCCCAAGTTCCCCATTAAGCTAAAAATTCCGGCAGTAGCTCACGGAGCGATGAGCAAGCTCATGGATCGTGCTTCATTTCCGGCGGTATTCGGACTTGGTATCTTGGTCGGCATTTGCCAATTCCCCTGCATGGGTGGCCCGTACCTCATGGTAATTGGGCTTCTAAAAGACCAGGTGACTTATCTAAGCGGATTCGGCTATCTTCTGCTTTATAACTTCATCCTAATTATTCCTCTGGTGGCTGTTTTATTTATCTCTGCGGATAAACTATTGGTCGATAAAGTACAGATATGGAAACGAGATAATATTAACTCAGTAAAACTATGGGCCGGAATCGGTATGATTATTATCGGCATCTTAATCTTCTTCATCTAATATGATAATAGCCATATCGTCTATTCTCATTCTAACAGCCATCATTTGGCTTATAAGTAAGAAGTTGCCTTTCCGGATCTGCCCAATCTGCGCCGGGACAACGCTCACATGGGCAGGAATATTCCTCGGAATGTTTTTTGGTAAGTTGCCTATATCCGATTATCAGGTACCGTTCGCCATTCTGGCGGGCGGTACGGTAGTCGGAGCAATGTCTAAATTAGAGGAGCGGATAAAAGTAAAATTCATCCTGGCCTGGAAAACAATATTCGTAGTTTCGGGCTTTGGAATAGTGTATAGCCTGGTTGCGGGAAAATGGGCGCTGGTTGGCTTCGGCATATTTTTGAATGTGCTGATTACCCTCTACTTCAAAAAAAGTAAGAAGCATTGGGGAACCGGGAAAGCCAAAGAGTTGGAAGAAAAAATGAAAAGCTGTTGTTAGATTATCCATTAATTAAATCACATGAAAAAAATGAAAGATATCGCATATGCTTTACTTATAATAATAGTCATTGTGTTTTTGGGCCTTACTCCGGCTAAACCTTCTGCTGTTTTTCAGCTAAAGTGGGAAGACATTGGGATAAAAATGGTGGAAGCTGGTGTAATTGATAAAGAAAAATTCGAAGAACTGTATAATCAACGAGGCGGACTAAGCGAAACAGATATCAAGCTGCTGACAAGCGATAAAAACGAAAATATTGAAATTAATACGGAAAACTCGGGTATTATGCTAAACATGCTTTGGGCTTTCGGCTTGGGCAACAAAAATGAAATATTGCAAAACGGACCTATGATGGACGAAAGATACGGCAATCCGGGAAACTTTGCTTCTACGGGTGGGTGGACCCTTTCCAGGGGACATGCAATGAGTCATTACAGTATGCATTCTTTCGTAAACCTTACCAAAGAACAGCAGGTTTTAGTGGAAAGAGCCGCTAAAAATATTTACAGACCCTGTTGCGGCAACTCTACTCACTTCCCGGACTGCAATCACGGAATGGCAATGCTTGGACTGCTCGAACTTATGGCTTCGCAGGGTGCGTCCGAATCTGATATGTATAAAACTGCTCTTGAAGTAAATTCTCTCTGGTTTCCTCAGGAATATGATAACATTCAGGCTTACCTTACCTCAAAAAATCTTGACTGGAAAAACGCTGAACCGAAAGAAATTTTAGGAGTAAATTATTCCAGCGCAGAGGGATATCAAAAAATGTTGTTGCAAATGCAATCGCCGGGACAAAAAAACGGGACAGGTTGTGGAGCTTAATTTTTTGTGATAAAATGTGTGTTCAATGTTGAAAAAACACACATTCCACGTAGCAGGCACGCATTGCGCATCATGTAAAATATTGATTGAAGACGTTTTGGGCGAGCAAAGCCTGGTTAAAAGTGTCGAGGTTAACTTAAGGAAGGAAACGGTCCTCTTGGAAACAGAGAGCGAGGAAACCCCCGAGGAAATCGCCAAGATACTTACCGAAAAAATAAAGCCGAACGGTTATACCCTGTCGGTGGAAAAAACAGTTTCGGAAAACATAAAATACGACGTTATCTGGAAAGCTATCCCTGTCGGCCTCTTTTTTTTAGGATTGTTTTTCTTGCTGCAAAAGTCCGGGATACTCAACCTGGGCATCGGAGGCACCACGACGCCACTTACCGGTTTTGTGGTCGGGCTTATCGCATCTGTTTCCTCATGCCTCGCTGTCGTGGGCGGTCTCGTCTTGTCGCTGTCGGCAAAAGTATCGCAAGATAATGTAAGCGATAAAAAGAATTTTATTCTTTTCCATGCGGGAAGACTCGTGAGCTTCGCTGTCCTCGGAGGAATACTCGGAGCTTTGGGACAAGCCATAGGCATAAATTTTACATTTACTTCTATTCTCGGGATTATCGCATCTATTGTGATGCTGGTGCTCGGACTTAACTTAACCGGAGTACTTTCCAAAAATCACATTACCCTGCCCTCCGGTATTTTTAATTTTTTCCGAAAAATAGAGCACAAGACGTTCACTCCGCTCGCCATAGGCTTCGGAACATTCTTTTTGCCCTGCGGATTCACTCAGTCAATGCAAGTAGCGGCGCTCTCGAGCGGGTCCTTTGTTTCCGGCTTCCTGATTATGTCGGCTTTTGCCTTAGGCACCCTACCCATGCTCGCGCTTCTTTCTTTCGGCTCTGCGTCGTTCGCTCATGGCAAACACGCTCCTTTGTTCTTTAAATCCGCCGGAATAGTGGTAATAGGACTGGGGCTGTTCGCGCTTTTGGGCGGACTTGTAGCGCTCGGTATCATTAATCCTTTGTTCAATATATAATTATCATATGAATAAAACTTCTTTAATCGCCATCACTATACTTATCCTCGGAGTTTTCGGGTTTGTCTTTATAATGGGATCAAGTGGAAATCCGGCTGTGGTAAAAAACGTTGAAGTAAAGGACGGCATCCAGTACGTTAATATTGACGCTGGCGGAGGCTACTCCCCGAAAGTTTCTTTGGCCAAGGCGGGTATTCCCACAAAACTTATCGTAAAAACAAGCGGCTCTTTTGATTGCTCTTCCCTGCTTTCCATCCGTTCCGTTGGTTTTGAAAAGGTACTGCCTCCAACAGGAGAAACAGAGGTTGATGTAGGCGTCCCGGTGGCTGGTGTTCCTTTGCGAGGGGTGTGTTCCATGGGAATGTACAGCTTTTTGGTGAATTTTGAATAAATAAAAATGAGTAGTGCTATAATGGACGCATGGTCATAGAGTGGAATAAAGTAACCTGGTATTCAAAGCTGCTCGCGGTAATCCTCTTTGTGTTGGTTTTTTATATCGGTTTTAATTTAGGAGAAAAAAAGAAAGAAGTTATTTCTCCTCCTACCAAAACGGAAGAGCAAAAGGTGCCCCCTGTTCCGGTAACAATAAAAACAAAGGACATAAAAGAGGAGAATTTTAGCGGAAAGGTGCCTGTAATTTCAGGCTCAGGAAAATTATCACTTGCCTCACAAGAGTATATAAACCAAACGGTCGCGGATTTTAAAAAAGAAGCGGACGAACAAGTGCCTAGCATGCGGGAACAATTTGGAGAAGAAAGCCCGACAGCTCAGTATGAGATAGACATCAACGCGAAGTATATAGAGGGAGGAAAAACAGAATCCGTGGTAATGCGCGTATATACTTACACCGGCGGAGCCCACGGGAATAGTTCATATAAAGTTATTACCGCATCCGCCCCTGCCGGAGGAATTTTATCATTGGCTGATGTTGTCCAAACAGATAAGCGAGCGGCTTTCGTCGAATTTGTCAAAAAAGAACTTAAAATATGGAAATCGGATGAAGCCGGTTTATTCCCAGAAGCAGTAGATGCTTTGAATTTTGGCTCTTTCGCCGACTGGGCATTTGATAAAAATAATTTAATACTATTTTTTGACCAATACGAGATAGGCGCAGGAGTTTTGGGACCTGTTGATTTTCCGATAAAAATAGAAAGAATTAATGATTTTCTGAATTTTACCGTTTTATAGAAAAGCCGATTAAGGCCATATTTTACAAGGTAGCCGGCAAAAAGCTGGTTTTTTTTAATTATCATCAGACCATACATTAAATTGTCATTAAAATTATACTATCACGGCTCATATATCAGGAGGGGTTGGTCGACTGTTGCTTAAATTATCATAAAACAATTTTTATAGCAGCCTTCCTATCATATTCCAAGCATTTTCGCTTGGGACGTCATAAGAAGAAATACTTAATTAACAACAATCAATTAAAGTTATCACTAATATAATGAAAAAAATGAAAATAACAAAAAAAATTATGGCTGTATTTGCTCTTTTTGCACTTGCAGTCGGTTCGTTCGCGGTTTCGCTAAACCAATCAAAAGTAGCCAGCGCGGCCACACCATGGGACGTATCGGGTAATTACGTAATCAACATGAACTACTTGGGTACGGATTATCCTCACGACATGTCTCTGTCACAAAACGGAACAGGAAATCTTACGGGTAATGGAGGAAGTCCCGCGGGAGCGAATACATACACTTGGGTAATCACTTCGGGCTCTATTGAGGATACGGACGTCTCCTTTGACGCTGATTACACAGCTACGCCAGATGCAGTAACACCACAAACAGTTCTTCATGTAGAGGGAGTAATTGCAGGGGACGGAACAATTTCCGGAACTTGGTCTGATAATTATCAGGGAGGCGTACGTGCGGGCACTTGGACTACTACTAGCGGCGCGGCAATAGCTTTGCCCGGAACGCTGGCAGCGGAAGACTTCGGAGTTATGGATATGAGCGGGGTAAAGGGATACACAGCAGGCTTTGGCCTGACGGATGCAACCTTTGAGAACGCGCAATCCGTAATTGTAAAACTATATTCCGGAGCGATCCTGCTTCAGACTAACACCCTAAACGGCCCAAATGCGGCTTCTATCACGGGAGTACAGATATCTTCGCCTTTTGACGTATTCGGAACATTCGATTACGTAGCCGATGTATATTGGGAAAATGTAAGAGAAGCTGAATACGGACAAAACTTGATTCCGGACAAGGTAGTCGCTACCGTGGTTCTGGAAAACGGCAAAGAAGTGACAGCTGAAAACACAAATTTGACGGGAGACCCAGAAACGATTTTTCCACCGGAAGACGAAGACCCTGAGATGGTCAAGGTAACGATTAAAAAATATGTTGACGGGGCTTTAGCCACAGGAACGAGCGCAAACAACGCTGACTTCACAATGAACGCCGCTTGGGATGCTGAAAACATCGGGGCTGGCTCAGGACAATACACGCTTAGTGAAAACGGTTTCGGTGGAGATCCTACTCCTTACCAAGCCATAACTGCAGACATGACATCCGGAGCTGATTACTCTACGAGTGAAGTCATGGACAGTGTAGTAGCCGCAAGCTGCGACACCGACGCGCCATTTTCTTTGGTAGGTTATGCAGTCGGCGATACGTTAGCAGAAGCGGAAGCGGCAACTCCGACTCTTGTTGCGCCAAGCTTTACTAATCTGACCACGGATAAATTTGTCCTGGTATTGAACGATGACTGTGCTACGGACGCTGACGGCACCATAGGAGGAGAAGTAGTGGGTGGCGTTGGAGTACTTGAAGTGACATCAGTTGAAACGGTAGATTCTACCGCGACCGCTGACGACACATTCGAAAACGGCTGGGAATACGTCTTCAATATTACAGTACCGACAAATGAAGATGACCTAGCTATGAAGTTTGCCGACTGGGCAAGGACCGGTGGAGGAGGCACGATTCCCGCAGCAAACAATATAAGAATATCTTCTCCACAGGCAGATAACAGCGGGGCAACGGTTCTGATAACTGCGGCTAACACTTATTCAACACCAGCCCTGCACATGACCGGCGACCTTAATCCATCCATGGATGGCCTACAAGTAAAAGTTACGGTCGAAGTAAAAATCCCTTCAGACACTCCAAGTGGATCATACACCACTAGCTACGGGGTTAAGACAGAATAACCAGTTATGAAAATGAACCATAACAAAACACTGCTGAAATCGTTCTTGCTCTTCGCACTACTGTGCATGTTTTCTTCCTCGGCATACGCTTCGGAAGTCATAGGCACTTTATCTTCTTCCGGCGCAACAGCGCCGGAAGAACAAAGCTCGGGGAGCGGAACAATTTCCGGCAGCGTCGGGGGCAGTTCTTCGTCCGGTAGCGGAAGTAGTGGCAGTACATCTTCCGGCGGAACGAGCGGCGGAGGAACGGTTCTGGGAGCGTCTACGGTAGCCGCAGGGAGCCCTTCATCAAATAGCCTATCTTCTGACGGAATGGCCTTGCAGACGTCTAACAAGGGCCTAGCGGTTGATTACGGGACAGAAGCGGGAGCTTCTACTCCGGAGGCAACCCCGACAGTTACTACGCCTTTTGACTACTCATCCGCCCAAGTGGCCGCAGTAGGAGGAATTAGCAACTTTAGCGCCGCGGACTGGTTTTGGATTATTCTGCTCATCTTGCTTCTTGTCGGGACTATAATATACATTTATAACCGAAACAGAGAAGATAACGTGGCGAGATTGGGATAATTATTCCAAACGATGGCAATGGCTAAAACTAAAAAACCCGCATATGCGGGTTTTTTAGTTTATTTTTTTTACTGAAAGCTTAAACTGCCCATATTATTATTCTCTTCTTTGGACTTGTACAATGACTTTATGAGCTCAAGCCCGCGGTGCACTTGCACCGCAATGGTATTTTTTGACTGTCCCGTAATGTCCGACATCTCCTCAAGCGTCAGGTCTTGTATATATCTCATCCGCAATACTTTCTGGTACTTCTGGGGCAAGCTGTCTATCATAGATAGCGCCCCCTTCCCGTCTAGTTTGTTTATTATTTGCGGAGAGTAATCCACCCTGGGCTCAAACCCTTTTTCGAGAAGGACATCGAGCGAGCTTGCTTTGTGTCTCCTGTACTCATCCACAATAACATTATTCAGGATGTGGTAAAGAAAGGCTTTCATGGTTTCTATCTTTCCGCCCTTTACGAGGTAATTCCAGGTTTTCAAAAATGTTTTTTGCACAAGGTCTTCGGAAAGCGCGCGGTCATTTACTTTGAAAAATGCCCTGGCTTTCAGCTCTTTGGCATAGTCATTGTGAGCCATAGTGAGCAGCATCTTCATTTGTATCTCTTGTTGTACTGTCATATTGTATTCTTTAACTAATAATTGTATTAGATATTTAATCTAATCTTAATATTATATCCGTATGGAAATTTTAGTCAATGTGAAATAACCCTTATTTGGGGATAAGATGTGTATAACTTTAATACTATTTTAATGTTATTTCGAAATTCTTATTTTCTCTTTAAGGGCAACGTCACGCTGAATATACTGCCTTTTTGGGGAGCGCTTTTGACATCCACTCCCCCTCCGTGAATTTCAGCTACCCATTTTACTATAGCTAGCCCAAGCCCGGTCCTGTTACCATCCGAATTATGGGACTTATCTCCCCGGTAAAATCTTTCAAAAACGTGGTTAATATCTTCCTTGGAAACTCCGATTCCGTTGTCTTCCACGCTTATCTTGACGGATCCCTTGGAAACTTTGGCATATATGGTCGTGCGCCCGTTTTGATGGCCGTAAGTAATAGAATTCTTAATAAGATTCATTAACATTTTTTCCAGATAATCCGCATTTCCGTAAATTTTTATATTAGGGATGTTTTTAACGGTAAGAGAAATATTTTTTGGGGAAGCGATGGTACTGCACCTCTCTACGACAGAATTAACGAGGGATTTTATATTAACCTTATTGTAAATAACCGCGTCGGTTTGCCCACGACCGCCCTGAGAGGTAAGAAGAGCCAGGTCAGACACAATGTCGGAAAGACGTACTATTTCTTCGTCAATAGCTTCAATGATATCCTCGCTTAATTTTATATCTTTTTTGCCTAATCTTCTGGCCAAATCAATGTTTCCTTTTATGATAGCTAGCGGGGTTCGAATCTCATGGGTAGCATTGGCGATGAATTCGTTTTTTATTTTTTCCTGTGAAAGAAATACTTCTGTAGCTTTTTGTTTTTCGGCTAAAATCCGTTCTTTTGCTTTGCTTTCCACCAGCCAATTGACAGTTATCGCCTGAGCAATGACATTCCCGATAGTAGCTGAAAGAGACAATTCCGGTCGGGTAAAGTTGTGTCTTTGTTTAAAACAAATAACAATACTTCCGTACGCATGGTCGCCATAATGCACGGGGATGATGATATAACTTTTTAAAAACTTATCGATACCGGAGTTGTAATTTTCTTTATTTACATTGTTGTCATGCAGGTAATCTCCCCTCTTGCCCGGCATGGAAGTATTTTTTACCTTTACCGGGATGACCGGGTCGTAGGGAGTATTTGAACTCTTATAGACAAGGCTATATTTATCTTTTATGTTAAATCTGCCAAAAGCAAAACCGAAATCGGCTCCAAAAATTTCTATACATTCTTCTGTAAAGTTTCTGATAATTAAAGAATTACTCTCTTCCGCCATTGCGTTCAAAGTAGCGCGGTTTAGAAAATCTAGTTTTTTTGAAACTGATTTATATGTCATTTTTCATATGTTCCAGTACAAGCGGCAATTCTTCCTTAAAGACAAAAGGAAGGAGAGAACTGATATGTTCCTCCTTTGGGTTTAAAAAAAAGTCGATTGCAAATTTCTGAAAACCACCCCCGGGAATCCCGGCTTCTTTCTTTATATCCTCGGAATGAACCGGCTGTTTATAAAAATATACTGCCCGGATGAAGTTGTTCTTGGATCCGAAAGGATTTTTGGCTATTTCCGACCCTCTTAGCTTTTTTAAAAGCACTAGATCGGAGGCATTTATTGAAATTCCGGTTTCTTCCTTTGTTTCTCTTATGGCGGCGCTTAAATAATCCTCCCCTTTGTTAACATGACCGCCGACAGTGGCGTCGAGCAACCCGGCCGACTGGCGATCCAGACCTCTCCTTTGGAAAATAATATTGCGACCTTTGTCGCGCATCCACACATGAATCTCCCGATGCAAGAGTCCGGTACGGTGAGCCTCGGTCCTTGTTTTCGCGTCAATAATTTCGTCATCTTCGTTGACTATATCCACCAACCTTTGATTTTCATAATTTAAATTTGTCATTGTTTATTCCAGTTTTCGCTCTTTTGAGCTCGTCAGCGGGGACATACATCCCCGAAACTGCGATCGCCGGCACGATCGCAGTTCCCTGCGCTCGTGCCGAAGATCATGATGCCGGACGGAGCCCGGCGATTACTTCAAGCTGACGGACACAGTCCTCAATTGTGCCGTCGTTCCAGATGACGTAATCGTACTGCTCTTCGAACGGGTCGTGCCAATGGGCAAGATTTTTTCTCCACTTTTCAGTGAAGTTAATATCCTGCTGTATGCACCGCTCCATCAATCGCCGACGTAGGTCTTCCTTGTAGTGCATATTTATGAAGACGGTTACCATGGGCAGAGGATTACTGAGATGGTGCGAGATGCAATAACCCTCCCAGTATTTCTGGATAAGCGGAGAGGCATACCCGAAAGTGGCAAGGACGGCGTCCACGTCCGGATCCGGAGCCTCCGTATGCCAAAAACGAGGATTGGGTATTCCGGTCCGGTACCTCTTTTTCCGTACCTCAACTAAGCGATTGGTAAAAACCGGAGAAAGAGGCCAATCAAACTCAGTATCTTCCGCAACCTTGTACTCAGTGACGAGGTGATCCGTGAAAAAGAGGATGTCGCTCTCTTCTTCTGCTGCCTGCGGGCGTGATGGGGCGGTTAGGAGAAGCTTAGCGCCTCCTCCATTCCGCGCTATCGGGGAAAGGCGCCAGTCGAACTCCGCATCGTCCACTACCTCGTATTCGGTTGGAGGTTCCCCTTTCCGAAGACGACGAGTAGTGACACGGCGCGCCCTACGCACTCTATGCCGGCGTGCAAATTCGTCCAGTAAAGTGCTTTTACCCACACCCGAGAACCCGTTCACACACATAAATGATGTCATATCCCCTCCTCAGGGATTTTGTTAAATCCCCTAGTTAGGGATACATTGTTAAAGATCTACTTCACCTAACTTCGCACTGATTTCCTCTATTTGTACCACAAAATACGAGAAAAAACAAGGCTGGTGAAAAATTTATTCTTTCAGGACAAACCCAACCCCCCTTACGGTATGTATTAGAGGCTTATTTTTACCTCCGTCAACTTTTGTGCGCAGATACCGTATGTGGACGTTCAGCTCGTTATTTGTTTCTTTGAAATCCGGACCCCAGGCGTGGTCTATGAGCTTGCGCCTGTTTATGGCTTCGCCCGTGTTTGTCATCAGTGTATCCAAAAGTTTGTATTCTTTTGGAGTTAGTGGAATAACAATGCCGGCACGGGTAACTTCATGCTTCTTTTTATCCATAATCAAATTCGCAACTTTGGTTATATCGGATTCGGTATTTTTTCGGCGTCGCAAGACGGCGCGGATGCGGGCAAAGAGCTCATTCAACCCGAAAGGCTTTATCAGGTAATCATCGGCGCCGGCATCAAGACCGATTACCCTGTCTTCTACTGTTCCCCGGGCTGTAAGCATTATAATCGGTGTATGAATATGATGCTCCCTCAATTCTTTGCAAACAGCAAAGCCGTCTTTTTTAGGAAGCATTATATCGAGAATAATGAGGGAATAATTATTCTTCAAAGCCTTCTTCAACCCTTCTTCTCCATCATATGCCACATCCACAGAATAGCGCTCTATTTTAAGCGCTTTTTTTAATATATCAACCAGTTTTTTTTCGTCTTCAATAATTAAAATTGCCATAGTATTATTTATACCACCGAACCTAAAAACTTGCAATGTTTTTATTAAAATTGGATTAAGTTATCCACAGAATCAACAGTCTTAATAACATCTTTTTATGGATATTTAAAATTATAAGGATTAAAGTAATTAAGTTAATATTAACTAAAATACCTCCCTCTTTATATGTAATAAATTAAAGGGTTAAACGGCTATAAATAAGCATGGGAAAAATTAAAAAGCGATCAAAGCAAACCATATCAGGTAAAAAAAACGTCTCCGAAAACGGCCTGGAAGATATTGCGGAGATAATGGGTGTTGCGGAAATGATTACGCGCCATATTAACCAGTTTGAAGTAACTATGGCTGAATCCATCCACAAACTGGAGGTGCACGTCAAACACCTGGAGGAAGAAATAGAATTGCTAAGAAAGCAATAAATTTTTTATTTTTTTCTGGCAATACAAGCCTTGATGAAAGCATTAAAAAGCGGATGTGGTAAAAGGGGTCGCCCCAGGAATTCCGGATGGAACTGCACTCCTAGGTAAAATGGGTGTTCTTTTTTAGGAAGCTCCGCTATCTCCATCAAGGCTCCGTCAGGAGAAGTTCCGGAAAAGACAAATCCGGCTTTTTCAAGTTGCTCAATATACGAATTATTCACTTCATAGCGGTGACGGTGTCTTTCCGATATTTCCCCACCTGCTCCCGATTCGAGAGGGCGGGCAGGTTTTTTGCCTGTCTGCGCCCCGCCTGCGCTGGCAGGGGGCAGGCCGTAAGCCGAGGCGGCCTGGGTCCCCTCTTTCAACCTGCATGGATATGTTCCGAGTCGCATAGTCGCGCCATAATTTTTATTTTTTATTTTTTCAACCTGGTCCTGCATGGTGGCTATTACCGGGTCCGGAGTATTCGGGTCAAATTCGGTGGAATTCGCTTCTTTCAGATTAAGCACGTTCCGCGCGAAAGAGATCGTCATAATCTGCATCCCTAGGCACAATCCAAAATACGGTATTTTATTGCGCCTAGCGTAATCAGCTGTGAGGATCATCCCTTCGGCGCCTCGCTTGCCGAATCCACCCGGAACAATAATGCCGTCCAAGCTGTCGAGCTCTTTTAGTTTGTCCTTGTCGGCCTCAAATTTCTCGGAATCAATCCAAACAATAATTGGCTTGTGGTTTAGTCCCCATGCAGCATGGTTTATCGATTCGATAACCGAAATATATGTATCTTTGCAAGATTTAAAATTAAAATATTTGCCGACAATGCCGATACGAACCTCTTTTTTTATTTTTTTGATTTTGTTCGCAAAGGCGGTCCAGTCAGCGAGATCCTTGTGGCGGGAAGGCAGACCTATGGTCTTAAGCAGCGTCGCTCCGAAGTTTTCTTTTTCAAAATTAACGGGAACGTCGTAAATGGAATATACATCCGGCGCTGAAATTATGCGTTCTATGGGAAGACTGCATACGTTGCTGATAGTACGCTTGATGTCGGGGGTAGCCGGCTGGTCTGCCCGGCAAATAACGAAGTCCGGATTGAGCCCGACCGAAAAAAGATCGGTGATAGCATGCTGAGTCGGCTTGGATTTCTGCTCCCCGAGCAAGGTAGGAGTCGGTAAGTAACTTATCAAAACAATAAAAACATCCGCGGGATTTTTGGACTTCATCATCCGGGCCGCCTCTAGGAAAGGCAGAAGCTGGTATTCGCCAACCGTGCCGCCATATTCTATTATTACGATTTCGGAATTATTTTTTTCCTGGCATACTTTAATGCGCCTGACTATTTCTTTCGGAATGTCGGGGTAAACTTCCACGTCTTCCCCCCCGTATTCGAGATTGCGTTCGCGCCTGATAACCTCCGCGTATATTTGCCCGGTCGTAAGGTAGTTTTCCCGCGTACTGGTCTGGTTTGTAAATCGCTCGTAGTTTCCGAGATCCTGGTCAGCTTCTATCCCGTCCTCGCCTACGAAAACTTCGCCGTGTTCGGCGGGGCGTATGGTGCCGGCATCCAGATTCACGTACATGTCCGCTTTGACGTTTGTAACTCTGTAGCCTCTCGATTGCAGTATTTTCCCTATTGAGGAGGCGGCGATTCCTTTACCCACGGAAGACATGACTCCTCCCACTACAAAAATATATTTTGTCTCTTTTCTCGACTTTTTTTTCTGCATTATTTTATTTATTCAAATACTTTCTGGCGGCCAGAAAGCTGGAAATTACACCTAGGATTATACCTGATAATAAAAGTATTGCAAAAATCTGCAGGAAATTGGATGCGTAATAATCATACATATTTATGCCAAGAAACCCCGTCATGTTCCTGCCTAGCCAGGCTGTTGCGGGCCAAAATAGTATGACGGTTATAAGCGTGGCCACACCCCCGTATATCGCACCTTCTATCATAAAAGGGCCTCTCACGTGCATTTTTGAAGCTCCTACCAGGCGCATGACTCCTATTTCCTCTTTGGATATAAAGATAGTCAACCGGATCATATTGAAGGTAATTATTATGGAAGAAAGTATGAAATAAAGAGTTAAGAGAAAGCCGAATTCCTGGGCGCCGGATATTATTGTGTTCAGTCTGTCTATTACCTTTTTATTTTGGTAATAGTTTACCTTGTCTACTATCGAAGAAGAACTGAGTACGAGAGCATTGTCGGATTTCATGAAATTGGCAATGCTCTCGTATTGGCCTATTTCTTTCGCTCTTACATTTAAGTTGGCAAGCAGAGGATTTTCTTTTATCTCGTCAAGCGCCTGAATAGTAGGATAGTCATTGGAATGCCGCTCTCGGAAAAGTCTTAACTCTTCTTCCGCGCTGGTATAAGTAACCTGCGCCACTTCCGGCAACTTCTCCAGGGAAGACTTTATTGCCATAATTTTGTCTTCGCTAGCTTCTTTTGTGAAGTATATGACTACGTCAACTTTGTCTTTTATTTGAGTCAGAGCCGAATGCAAAACCGCCTGGAGGAGCAAGATAGTAGCTATTATCGCGAGAGTGTTGACCACCTGAAGCACAGCCGCCCAGGAAATAGAGCCGTTTCTTTTAAAATTTATAAACCCCGCCTTAACTATTCTTTTTAGTGCGATGAGAGCCATTTTTTTAGTATAACATATCTACTTTGAGTGCTTGGTGTCCCTGATAATTTTGCCGTTTTCCATGGTTATCACCCTCTTATTTACGGATTCTATGACCCCTCGGTTATGGGTGGTTAAAATCACCGTTGTGCCAAGGTCGTTTATTTTTTTTAAAATCTGCACTATCTCATGCGTGTTTACGGGGTCCAGGTTTCCCGTAGGCTCGTCAGCGAGTATTAGTTCGGGCTGGTTTATTATGGCTCTGGCTATCGCCAGACGCTGCTTTTCCCCCCCGGACATCTGGCTCGGGAAATGAGAAAGCCTGTGGCTTAAGTCCACTAACTCAAGAACGTGCGGTACGTCGCTCGCTATTTCTTCTTCGGTCTTGCCCACGGCCTCCATGGCAAAAGCGATGTTTTCATAGGCAGTCTTATTTGAAAGGAGCTTGAAATCCTGGAAAACTACCCCGATGCGCCTGCGGAGCTTCGTTAAATCATTGCTTTTTAGGGCGCTTATGTTTATGGATTCGAAAAATACCGTTCCGTCCGTTGGGTTTTCTTCCGCCAGGATCATTTTAGTCAGAGTGGTCTTGCCTGCCCCGGAATGGCCGACTATGGAAACAAATTCCCCCGCTTCAACCGTAAAAGTGACATCGAGGAGCGCCGTCGCGTCCCTATAAACTTTTGAAACATTGTTAAAATAAATCACCTATCTATATTATCACAAATTCTTCTCTGCCTCAATGAAAATATCTAAGTCGCCGTCCAGTACCGCATCTGTATTGGAGGTTTCCGCGCCTGTCCGGTGGTCTTTGACCATTTTGTAAGGGTGAAGCACATATGAGCGTATCTGGCTCCCCCACTCTATTTCGGTATTCTTGGTAAATTTCATGCTTTCTTCGATACTCTTTTTTTCTTCCTGTGATTTTTTGAAAATCTTTGCCCGGAGCATCCCCATGGCAAGCTCCCTGTTTTGCTCTTGTGAGCGCTCTGTGGCGGCGTGCGCCGAAAGGTTAGTAGGGATGTGCACGATACGGACCGCGGTCTCCCTTTTGTTCACGTTCTGTCCGCCGGGACCACCGCTTTTTGCAAATTCTATTTTTAAATCAGCAGGAGGAATAGCTATGTCTTTTTCTTCGAGTTTGGAGAATTTGGGCAAAACTTCTATTAAAGCGAAAGATGTATGCCTCTTAGCGTTAGAGTTAAAGGGTGAAACTCGCACCAGGCGATGCACGCCGGATTCATTTTTTAAAAGACCATAAGCTCCCTTTTTTTCTAAACCTACCTCAAAAGATATAGTTTTGATACCACTATGTTCATTCCAATGATCGTGAATAACTTTCCAAGACCCACCCTTCTTAACAATATAGCGTCCATACATGTCGTAAAGCATGCGAGCAAAATCTTCCGCGTCGTCTCCTCCCGCTCCGGAAATTATCGTAACTATGGCGTTGCCTTTATCATACTTTCCCGCCCCCTCTTTTTTAGCTTTGAGTTCCGAAAGCTCCCTTAAGACAGCCTGCGCTTTTATTTTGTCGCTCCAAAATTCCGGGCCCTGCATCTCGGATTCGAGTTTTTCTATCTCCGCGTCTATATTTTCTGTCTTTTCGTTCATCCAATTACTTTACCAAAATTAACTTTTATTTGCTATAATTATACAAATGGAACTCCACCCCCGAATAAATAAAAATTACGTGCATCATCAAAAATCCTCCGTTGCCAATGTCCTAAAAGAGGTGGTTTTTGGCATAGAAGACGGGATGGTTTCGACCTTGGGATCCATTACCGGTATCGCCATAGGGAGCAACAACCACTCTACTGTACTCCTCGCGGGAGTGGTCATCATTTCCGTGGAATCCATTTCCATGGGCATAGGCTCCTATATTTCGAATCTTTCCCATGAAGAAATGAATAAGAGAAAAATCCACGAAGAGAAAGAAGAACTGAAAAATTTCCCGGAAGAAGAAAAAGAAGAGCTATATCAGATGTACATAAAAGAAGGCTGGTCCAAGGACCTGGCTTATAAAATGTCGGAGGAAGCCGCCAAAAACGAAAAATTGATTTTAAATGAAATGATATTACACGAGCTCAAAATCCCGAAAGACGAAGAGTCCACCTCGGTAAAGGGCGGCATGTTCATGTTTTTTGCTTATATAATAGGCGGGATGGTTCCCATGGCTTCTTACTTGTTTTTGCCAATCAAAGAAGCCGTACCGCTTTCGGTAATAGTTACCCTGACCGGACTTTTTATGCTGGGCATGAGCACCACTAAATTCACAAAGCAATCTTTGGTAAAATCCGGGCTAAGAATGCTGATTTTAGGCGGAATCGCCCTTGTTGCCGGACTCCTCGCGGGTATCTTTATGGGACAATAACTATATAGTTGTGCTATGAATTAGAAAGTCACCAGAAAGCATGACCTTCTAGTGACTGATACCTTCCGGTACGAGAGGGCTCATCTCAATTTTTTCATCCTAAGGACCTTCCTTCTGATCATCCTCTCCTCCTCCTCCATCCTATCTTCGGTAATGCCCAGGACCATCTCCATCCCCCTGAGCATCGATCGCATCTTCTCTTTCGGGATGTCAGTCTCGTAAAACCAGACTGCCCGCCCCTCTTCAAGCTCTATGAGCTTCCTGAGGAACACCCGGTACGTTTCGAGGCCTTTACTCCCTTTACTCATTGTTTTCCTCCTTAAACACTTATCAAGTTTCATGGTATACCCCCGAAACACATTCGCCAGTAAGTAATAATTTTTTACGATAAAGCGTAGCTTGATAATTGAATATTGATAAATCTATGGTTATTTGTTAGAATAGTGACGTCAATTGTTGACGTCACTATATGAAAAAATTATTACTTAAATTTGGATTGGACGAAAAAGAAGCAGAAATTTACTTAGCCTGCCTTGCCAAGGAACTTAACACCCCGACCGACGTAGCCAGAAAAACAGGCATCAAAAGAACTACTATATACTTTTATTTGGGAAAATTGCTGGGGAAAGGGTTAATTTCATATAAAGTGCATAGAGCTAAAAAATACATACGAGCATTGCCTCTTCGTAAATCTTTGTCCGAATATATAAAAAAGAACAAAGAAGAATTAGCGGAACAAGAAAAAATAGTAGGTAAGTTGCCTAAAGACAAGCCTGTTAAGTTTCAAAACTCTCAAACCCAGGTTTATTATTATGAAGGCAAGGAGGGCGCAAGGCTGGTTATGGAAAAAATATTGGCAGAAAGAAAGGACATCCACTGGATGGGATCAATTGAAACAATTCTGTCTGTGTTTAAAGAAAAGCAGTTTTATAAAATGTTTACCATAAAAAGAATGGCCCAAAACACTTCGGCCTTTGCTATAACAGATAAAAAAATCCTTGACTACCCCCGATTCAGCGAAATGCTTGGGGGGAAATTCCGTTCTATGAAATTCATTGATAAAAACTTTGACACTCCCGTCCTGCTTGTATTATTCGACGGGACAGTATGCTTTATTTCCAGAGACTCTAAAATTAGCACCGTGATTATTGAAGATGATTTAATTTACCACACAATATACTTTTTATTTCAGTCCTTTTGGAAGACAATACCCGCTTAAAATTGTGGAGCCGATGGACAGGATTGAACTGTCGACCCCCGCTTTACGAAAGCGGTGCTCTACCAACTGAGCTACATCGGCAAGGTAACATGGAGCCGTTGGACGGGATTGAACCGTCGACCTCGTCATTACCAATGACGTGCTCTACCAACTGAGCTACAACGGCAAATTTATTCTTTTTTTGCGCGACCGACCGGATTTGAACCGGCAACCTCCCGCGTGACAGGCGGGTGCTCTAACCAGTTGAGCTACGATCGCAGTATTTCCATTATACATAAATTCGTATAATTTGAAAGGTCGTTTTACTTTTTTTGTGTCGGCACCAGGAGTTGCACCTGGGACCTGCACTTTATGAGTGTGCCGCTCTAACTACCTGAGCTATGCCGACAAAATATCCCCCTTCATTCCCTCTATTAACCCTAACATTCTATACTTCAAATTCATCCCCCGCCTTACTATCATCCTACATATGCCATAATAATTCTCATAGTTATCATATACCTTACTGACCTTAGTATTTACATAATAAGGCTTTCTAAACTGATTGTTTGGTAAGTTTAGCAGTTTTTTCCAAAAACTCAAGACTATATCTATTCTTTTTTCGTGGATTCTATTAATTTGAATTGAGCATATAATTTCTTCAGTAGGTATATGTAAAACATTGACCAAAAACAATTTCATTATGAGTATCATTTTTGGATCTGAGTTTACAAATATAAAACCTGAAGTACTATCGGTCTTTGAGCCTTCACTCCAATATAGAGCAGTAGAAATCAACAATAACTCTCTTTTAGAGATGCTTTTAATTATTTTTTTGCCCCAAATCTCAGCATCTTTAATAGCATCAAGTCTTTTATTTTTATTTGTTTCTGCTCCCATTCTTTGTCCTGTTTTAAAAGAAATTCCCTGATTCTTTCTCAACTTTTCAAATTGTTCCTCTGTTAAAATTATATCTCTACACCAAAGGCTAATGGTGCTTTTTGAAATTCCTAACTTTCTGGCAATTACAACAATAGAAACTCCTTCTTTTCTCATTACTCGCGCTTTTTTCTTTTCGTTATATTTAGACATATATGACATTATACCACTAGTTCTAATAAAACCCCAAACAAATAAAATCACAAATTTATTTGCAAAAATTCACCTTTTCCTATAAGCTAATAACACATAGCGGGGTAGAGAAGAGGCATCTCGTAAGGCTCATAACCTTAAGACTCCGGTTCGATTCCGGACCCCGCAACAATTTTAAGTGTTTTAGATAAATTTTATATATACCCGTAACCGTGAAAAATCTCTTCGTACAGGGCTATTACCCTTTTTGCTTCATGGTGTGACAACTCAAAAGAAAGTCCCTCGTGAGCTATCCTGTTTCTTATCGTGTGCACTTCCCAGGCAATGGTTAAATTCGGAAATGTGTCCTGGTTGGCGGATTTTAGTTTGTCACCTAGGGTATCCCCGCGGAAACCCAGCTGCTCCATTAGCCCCATAAGCATCGTGTCCGCCTCAATTATAGCCAGTTTCCAGTCGCTGGAATGCTGGGAGAAAAGATAGTGCAGTGTCTTGCTCCAATGCTCGTTCTTGGAACCCCCGACCTCCTCACGGAGGTGTTTTTCATATTCTGCTTTGTGGTGCGCGTATTCCGCTATTTCATGTTTCAAGTGTTCGTGTTCTTTTTTACGGATTTCAAACATGCGGACAACAGTGTACGCGATAATGGAAATGAAAAAGAGCGAGAAGAAAAAAAGTATCGCATTCCAGGTATTTATTATCTGTTCGCCAAAGACGACATCGAGAAGCTGCCTTACATACATATAGCCACGGTCAAACAAATATGCCGGGTCAAAGTATTTGGAGTTAAGGAATGTATCGCCGAGAATACTGTTTTGGTTTTCCATAAATCAAATATATTATAACTTTTTTACTTTATTTCCTCAAATTTTTTGCCAATAGTGAAAAGCGAATCCTCTCTAAAGTGCGGAGCCATGAATTGGATGGAGAGCGGGAGCCCCCCTTTGGTTGTCCCTGAGGGCAGGGCGATGGAAGGCACTCCGGAGAGGTTAGCGGGAGCGGAGAATATATCACACAAATACATTGCGACCGGGTCATCCATTTTCTCGCCCAGCTTAAAAGCCGGCATTGGCGCGGTGGGGGTGACAATCAAGTCCACCGCCTCAAATGCTTTCACTATTTCCGCCTTTATTTTTTCGCGGACTTTTATCGCCTTGTTGTAGTAAGCGTCATAATACCCATGGGAAAGCACATAAGTGCCGAGCAGGATGCGTCTGCGCGCTTCTTTGCCGAAACCTTCCCTTCTGCTTTTTACGTACACATCCCTCAAATTATGCGCTTCATCACTCCCCTGCTTGCTTAACCCGTAGCGGATGCCGTCAAAGCGCGCCAAATTTGTGGAGACTTCGGCGGGCATGATTATGTAATAAGCTTCGAGAGAATATTTTGAAAAAGGAAGCTCAATATCCACTATTTCATATCCGGAATTTTTAAATTTTTCCATGGACTGTTTAAAGTTATCCATAACTTCCGCGTCCACTCCGGTGGAAAATAGATGCCAAGGCACACCTATTTTTTTTGGAACGGTTGTCACGTTTTTTGTATTTCTTAAATCATCCGGCACGGAAGTGCTGTCCTCCGGGTCGTATTTAGACAGTAAATTGAAAATGATTTCCGTATCGCGTACGTTCTTTCCGAAAGGCGAAACCTGATCCAGCGAATTTCCCATGGCAATTATGCCATTCCTGGAAACCGCGCCGTAAGTGGGTTTAAGCCCGACCAGCCCGCAAAAAGCCGCGGGTTCCCTCACAGAACCGCAGGTTTCCGTGCCTAAAGCAACGAGAGCCATCCCCGCCGCCAAAGCGGCCGCAGAGCCTCCGGAAGAGCCTCCGGGGACGCGTGAGGTGTCGATGGGGTTCTTGGTTACGCCATAAGCGGAAGTCTGAGTGGAAGAGCCCATGGCAAATTCATCCATATTCGTGCGTCCTATCAAGACAACGCCTTCTTCTTTCAATCTTTTTATAACGAACGCATCATAGCTAGCCGTGTAATTTTCAAGAATTTTTGAGCCCGCGGAAGCCTTATGTCCGGCAAATAAAATATTGTCTTTGATAGCAAGCGGAATGCCGGTCATCAGCGTGGCGCTCCCGTCCGAGAATTTCTTCTGCGCGGTGTCAGCCTGAGCTAGGACATCTCCGTAAATCTCAAGATACGCGTTCAGCTCACCGTTTTTTTCTTTAATAACATTTAAATATGCTTCCGCCAGTTCCCTGCAGGTAAAAACACCATCCTTGAAATTCTGGTGCGCCTTTTCAATTGTAAGACTTTTCAAGTCAATCATAATTACATAATCTTTTTTACTTTCAGAAACACTCCCCCGCCTGCTCCCGAATTATCGTGAGAGCGGGCAGGCTGTGAATCAGGAAACTGCCCTGTGATTAGCTCCGCGGAAAATTCGCGTGGTTCAATTTTATCTTCCCGCCAGACGTTTTTTATGTCATATTTAGGCGCCACTTCTTCCAATTCAACTTTTTCAATAACTTTAACATACTCTAAAATACCGCCCATATCCTTGAGAATATCCTCTTTTTCTTCGGCAGAAAGCTCAATTTTTGCCAGTTCGGAGAGCTTTTCAACGTCTTTAATGTCCATAGAATGAGTATAGCAAAATCAGGGCGAAAATGCAGTTTACTTGCCGAGAAGGGCTTTGATGCGTTCCTGGACCGGCGGATGGGTGGCGAACAGTCCGGCTATTCTTTTTCCGAATCCAGAGCCTTTAGGGTCGGCTATATATAGGTGAGCTATCGCGCTCGATTGTCTCTTCATCGGCTCACTGTGCTGCGCAATTTTTGAAAGAGCGCCGGCTAGTCCCTCCGGATAACGGGTCAGGAGCGCGCCGGATGCATCCGCCAAAAACTCGCGTTTTCTCGAAATAGCGAGTTGGATAAGCATCGCGAAAATAGGCGCGAGAATGGAAAGAGCTATTCCTATTATGACCAGCACCCCCGCTCCTTTACTGTCATCGTCTCTTTTGCCAAGTCCGCCCCAGAACAAATTTCGCATAAATACATCCGCGAGAATCGTAACAAACCCTACCAGCACCACCACAACCGTGGAGAGTAGCATGTCGCGGTTGCCGACGTGGGACAACTCATGGGCTATGACGCCTTCTAGTTCTGTTTTATCGAGAATGGCAAGAAGACCTGTCGTTGCGCAGACCACCGCGTGATCCTTGTCCCGGCCGGTCGCAAAAGCGTTGGGAGCCTTGTCATTTATTATGTAGACTTTAGGCATAGGAAGACCGGCAGTAATGGAAAGATTTTCCACGATGGTACACAGGTCGAAATTTTCCTGCCGGTTGGCTTCTTTCGCCCCGGCAAGTTTTAGGACAATTTTGTCCGAAAACCAATAGGAAAAAATGTTCATAAAAATACTGAAAATTACGAAAAAATAAAGTATGTTCGGATTTCCGTAATAAAAGCTGAAAAACCAGCCTAGGGCAATAACCACCGCAAAAAATACGGCCATTAAAATCCACGTTTTTGTTACGTTTTTTGATTGTTGTGTGTAAAGCGTTGCCATCTTTCTATATCGACGAGCGAGGAGCGCATGAATCTATAAATTCATAGCGTCCGAGTGAAGTCGCATCAAGGGTACTCCCTTATTCTATCACAACCGGAATTAAAATAAATTTATCGTATTTTGGGTCACCGGAAGCATTATCATTGTGTATCTGAACGAAAGCAGGGCCCGTAGGCAAGGAAGAAAAATCGAGGGTTGTCTCAAAAGAAACCGGTCCTGCCGTCATCCAGTCACCGGACGCTGTGGCATGCCCGCTCCTTAACATATTTTTACCCGCATCCAGTATATTTAATACAATATTCGCTTCAAAAAAATATCCTCCTTTGACCGTTCCGGACACTTTAACTTTGCCTGAAACCTTATCCCCGGGAGCTACGGAGAAAAAAACAAGGTCGTCTTTATTGCCAAATACTTGGTAATTTGCGTTCCCTGCGGGGGTTTTTTCGTTTTTCTCTTCAGAAGAATTCATTATCTGAGAACCATAAAACCACCATGCTACGCCAAGGCCGCCCACTATAACCAGTATGGTTAAAAATTTCAAAAATCTTGGAATGGCTTCGGGTGCCGCGCGTTCCTTGAAAGCTATAGGGTTTGGCGGCTTAACCAGTGGTTCTGACTGCGAAAGTGCCGTGAATTTCACGGGTTCCGAAGAAGGAGTAAGAGACGTAGCCCGGACAACGTCCTCTGGACGCTCCCCTGAAGGAGCCGGGAAGGGGGCCGAGACAAAAGGAGAAATAGATTCGATGGGGACGGCCGGAGCTATATCCTGCATTGGAGTTATCTCCCTGAACGCCTCACTTAAATCATATTCGGTCCAACCTCCGCCGGAAATTAAGATATCATGAATTTCTGCACGCTTTTTTCCTTTGGAAAATTCTTCCTTTATGTATGCTATAAGTTCTGGTGTAATCATAAAACTAACGAATTATTTAGCGGGACAAATAGTGCTTGTGGGTAAAGTTTTTACCCCCCTACTGTCGCCGCTTGAGTCTACGCACCAACCGCCTGAATTTTTATCTGCAAAATTTACCCCTATGGCGTATTTCTGCGATGACTCCTTGCAGACAAATCCCGTGCCGCCTGCGCTTTTAACCGCTTGCTGTGCCATTTTTAAATCTGACGAAGAACAAAATCCGGAATAAGAATTTTTATGAGAATCGTAAAAAATTTCGGCCGATGCGCGCATGTTTGATAGATTAGCCTTTATGGAAGCCTCTTGCCCTTTTTGCTCCGCTTGCCCGAATGAATCGGACATCATTTCGGAAATAAGTTTTTCAAAAGGAGTGCTTTCCGCGGGAGCAACTATGGAAACCGGCTCGTTCCAGCCACTCATAATACTTATCACGGTCACCTTTATCCTTTCGGCTACGGCCTCATCGGGCTGAACCCCAAAACTCAAGGAAACTTTGTGCGGCAGTTTATCCACGCGCCCAATCCAAATCTCTCCCGTAAAATCCCTCAAATTATCGAGCTCTTTGTCAAAAGCGGTAGGGTCAAAAGCGGAAAGCGCTGAGTCATTCTTACCAATAGAATTTACATAATCCTTTAATAACGAAAGGTAAGAGTTTATACCATCCCTGTCCAACTCAAAAATAAAATGATAAGACGAAACCCCACCTATCGTTTCCGGGGAGAGTTTCTTAACCGCTTTCACGAAGTGCGCATTGCGCGACATTCTGTAAATATCTTCTTTTTGGTTGTCTGTCATTTTGTCCATAATATTCATATTTCCCCCAACAAAGGCGGCAAGAGGGTTGCCAACAACCTGTTTACCTTCAGACTTATATGAAAACGAGAACCACTTATTTTCAATAGAGGAAAACATGGGAACAATGCCTAAGGCAGGAGCCTTGGTAAGCACGCCATAAAAAGTGTCGTCAAGCATCCTTATCTCGCCTGCTACCGACGAAGAACCCAAATCCACGGACACCACCGACGAGTTTTTGAAGTTTTTAGGGTCCGATCCGTCATATGAGCCCTTACTAGTTATACTAATCTGTTTTGTAGCCCCGAACAGCTCCGTTAGACCCCCCATCCCGTCTTTGATCCCGGAAAAATCTATGTTTACCGTAGTATCATAGCTTGCGCTCTTGGCTTTTCGCGCGCTTTCTATGGCTTCACCTGTAAGCGCAGGAAGAGACAAAAAAGCTCCCGAGTAATATGCGTAAGCGCCTCCGCCCGCCAAGCACAACAAAACCAAGACCGAAACTATCGAGAGTATTTTTTTGTTTTTTTTAAAAAAAGAAACATGCGGCGAACTGGGCATCACGGGTCGAGGCTCCGTCGCGTTAAAAGCTTCACTAATGTCGACTTCGCTCCAGCCTGCTTCTTTTAAATTACCGGAAATTATTTCTTTTGGTGTTTTTAATGATAGTTGTTCCCTGATATAAGATGCCAGTTGCTCGTTTATCATGATGTTTTATACTCAGAATTTCACTTCTACTGGGTTTTGGGCTGCGTCATTGTCCGCCAAGTCAAAGAATTCCATTTTTGAGAAATTAAAAATTCCTGCAATGATATTGTCGGGAAAACTTTCGATAGCGGTATTCAGGTCACGTACGTTGCTGTTATAAAATCTTCGCGCAGACTGTATCTTGTTTTCCGTATCAGAAAGCTCGTTTTGCAACGCTAGGAAATTTTGATTTGCTTTCAGGTCAGGATAGGCTTCTGCTAAGGCAAACACCGATTTGAGGGCTCCTGTCAGCATATTTTCCGCTTGCGCGTGCGCAGGAGTAGGCCCTGGCGCGCCCATGGCCGCCGAGCGAGCTTTGGTAACATTCTCGAAAGCAGAACTTTCATGTGTGGCGTATCCTTTAACGGTGTTTACCAGGTTTGGAATCAGATCGTAGCGGCGCTTCAGCTGCACTTCTATGTCCGCCCAGGCTTCCTGAGTACGGTTGCGCAATGCGACAAATTTATTGTACATAGCGGCAAACCACACCACCACCAAGACGACAATCGCCAAAATGTTAAATTTCCAAGCTATCACACTAAACAAGCCGGAAGCCAGTAAAAGCAATATAATAATTCCAAAAATCAAGCTCATAGATTAATTCAATTGTTAATTAATAATGCCTATTATTAACTTAAATTATATAACTAATACAATATAATTGGTTCTCTCGGTCGGAATATCAATAAACTTATATTCCTCCCTCTTTGCCAATTATAGCACAAAAAGTTATTTTTTTTGCCACTCGGACACCCACACCAAAAGAGGTGAAGCCAGAAAGATAGAGGAGTATGTCCCGAAGAACATGCCGGCCGTAAGCATAAGAGCAAAATATCTTGTGGATACTGGCCCGAAAAAGAACAAAGCGAGAAGTACGAGTATTACCGTGAGAGAGGTACATATGGAACGGACAAAGGATTGATTTAAGCTGTTGCCGACAATTTCTCTAAAATCCGACCTGGCAATATTTGCTTCGGCTCTGAGGTTTTCCCGGATTCGGTCAAAAATAACGATGGTATCGGAAACGGAGAGGCCGAGAATAGTAAGCACCGCAACTACGAAAAGAGTGTCCAGCTCCGCTCCGTAATATCGGGAAAGGATTACGAAAAGTCCCACGGGAATAGCCACGTCATGTAAAAGAGTAATGACGGCTATCAACCCGTATTTCCAAGAAGATACCGGTTTGGAAACTTTCCTGAAAGCAAATGCTATGAAACAGATAATGGCAAGTGAAATTAAAATAACCGCTATGATGGCTTTGCGTGTGAGCTCAAGCCCTACCGTAGGCCCGACCGAACTGAAACTTATCTCGGTGAGTGTTTCCGCCTCCCCCTCCGCCTCGCCCGTGGTCGTGCTACGGCCAAGGGAAAGAGCATTTAAAAGTTGCGCGTGTTCGGTGTCGTTCAAATCCCGGGTTTTTACTATATAACCCATCTCGCCTGTCGGCTGCAGGAGCACGGTGCCGAAGTTAAGAGCCTCAAGTGGTTCATTCAGATCCGCCTGGGTTGGACGCGCGGTTTTATATACAACCTCGGAAAGCGCGCCACCTTTGAAATCAATACCGACCTTGAGGCCGAACACTAAAAGCGAAATCATGGACAGTGCTACCAAGAGTATGGATATACCGATAAATATTTTTTTGTGTTTTATGATAAACATTGATTTTGCGAAATCATGTCGCGCAACGTCGATTCTGCGGAATCGTGTCGCGTACGTCCTTTAGACGCGACCGGCGCGACGCTATTTTGATAATCCCGAGCTGAACAAGAATCTGGCGACCTTCCCTTCTTTGACGAAGCTCAGGGTTGAAAGAAAGATTCTGGTGATGGTAATAGCGCTAAACATGGATACGATTACCCCCATGCCGAGTGTAAGCGCAAATCCTTTTATCAAAGATGTACCGAACCAGAAAAGAA
>DATDXF010000006.1:0-2636 GCA_036517215.1 Minisyncoccota bacterium
TTACCAAAAAGAAATTCCGGAATATTTGCACTACTACAATAACGAACGTTTACACCTCGCTTTAGAATTAAAAACTCCGCAACAGGTGTTGCGAAGCTATTGACTATAATTCAGCCCTGGAAAACACCTCCCGAGGGTGCGACACCCTCGGGAGGTAAACTAGGTAAACCAAAAACCGCCCGGCCCGTTAGGGCATAGGGCGGTTTTTCGGCAGTTGCTCGGCTTAGCCGAGCAATCAATTACGATTTTCTACTTTTTATACAAATATACGCCGTTTTCTTCTTTGATGTGCGGCCAGGCAGGAAAGCTGAAGGCATTAGAAACGATTTTTGCATTATTTTTGAGTTCCTTTCTTAATTTTTTCTCCAACTTTTTCATAATATAACCAATGCCATAAACAGTAATAATATCAAATCCAGAAAGATCTTCGTACCAAAAATTCTTCCAATGAATGAAAGCTTTGCCTTTCAGCCCAGCTCTATTGATGTTTCGCCTGGTTTTCCAAACCAACATAGGATTTATTTCATAACCATGGGCTTCTATGCCTTTTTGGGCTAAAACAATAATTAATCTTCCGTCGCCAGCCCCTAAATCCGCTGCTTTTTCTCCTGACTTAATTTCGGCAAGTTCGATCAATTTTTTAATTTTCTCTTCTTTGCTTGGAACATAAATCCCTCCCCAGAAGACGAAAGGAACCGTAAATATCAAAAACAGAAAAACAAAGAAAAATAACAATAAGACAAAAAACCAAAGAAAATTATAATTATTAAATTCATATTAATCTTTTCTTATTCTAACCCCTTGATAAAATCGGGGCAAGCAACCAAAAACCACCCTATACCTTAACAGGTCGGGTGGTTTTTCGTTAGTTCCTTGGAGTTGCTTCGAAGGCCGATCTATATAGGTGTTCGGCCAATACCACAGAATTAGTTTGAGAATTCTCGCAAACCAATTCTGGTCAACACTCCTTACTAAAAAAGTAAGTAAAATGTAGTGATCCACCGACAGGTTCCCCTACCGGTGCCTTGTTACGACTTCATTCTTGTTATCGACCTTAGCTTAGGCCCCGCAATAAAGCGGGGGCTTCGGCTACTGCCGACTTCCCTAATGTGACGGGCGGTATTGAGATAGATGAGTTCATCTTCTCACACCACTGGACGAACGGTTTTCCCGTATCCTAGCGGTTTCCGATCGATGCTTTTTACCCAAAGCTCTCATTTTAGTCTGGAGCTTGATGATTTCCTTCACGCCTTTTGCCGTTAGATGTTCTTTCCTCATCCTTTTCTTGATGATTTCTTTGAAATATCGGAATACTTCGGCTTTTTTCGCCTGAAGTGGCCACTTTTCAAAGAATGGAATCAAAATTTCGGAAACTTCATCTAATCGGCTTACTTTATATTTTACGTGAGGATACCATCCATATCGTTCGTAATTACATTCATAAATTTTGCCGCATCCGATAGTTCTTTGGATTCTTTCCAAAATTTTTCTATCATCAGCTCTAAGCTCGATAGAAAACTCTGGTCGGGCAAAAATTTTATTACGCATTGTTTCATCTCTATAAACGCTCACCCAAAAACTTCCTTCTCCATCCACAAACCCCGATACGTATTGGGGGTGAAGCTTCTTTGCCGATCGAATTTGTCCCTTCCCCTTTCGGGTACTACGGACTCTGCTGACTTCTTGCAAATGCATAAAAATAAAATCTTTTTTATTCTTTCCTGAAGTTGGTTAACTTACAATTATATTATACCTAATTCAGGGACAGCTGCAAGATCTCACCGGGTCATCTTAAAAACGTATTTTCCCATTTCGGCCTTCCGATTACTACAAATCTTTTGCTTCAAATGGCTTCCTTGTGTACTCGATAAGTCGCCAGATTTGTAGCCATTTAATGAAGAACTCAAACTAGAAAATGCTTTCCAGCCCTTCAGTTTCAACCTCGCGGTTCAAACCTGCTGTTCGGCTTCGCATCATTTGAAGTTGATGTGACAGGATTTCCACCTGTTTTTTTTAAGACTGCCGGTCACCCGAGTACAAGATTCAGGAACGTATTCATCGCGCCATAGCTGATACGCGATTACTAGCGATTCCAGCTTCATGAGGTCGGGTTTCAGACCTCAATCCGGACTGAGAGGCCGTTTGTTGCGATTAGCTCCACCTTACGGTTTCGCGACGCATTGTCGGCCCCATTGTATCATGTGTGCGGCCCAGGGCATCAAAGGGCCACGCTGATCTGGCGTCATCCTCGCCTTCCTCCTGGTTGTCCCAGGCAGTTCTCTGTGACATATAAAACACAGAATAAGGGTTGCGCATGTTACCCCATTTAAGGGTGCGTCTCAAGATACATGCTGACGACGACCGTGCAGCACCTGAGCTAATGTCCTTGTGAGACGTCCCAACTTTCATTGGGATTTCATTAGCCTGTCAAGCCCTGGTAAGGTTCCTCGTTTGTTGACGAATTAAGCCACATGATCCACCGCTTGTGTGGATCACCGTCTATTCCTTTGAGTTTTAGTCTTGCGACCGTACTTCCCAGGCGGAATACTTAACGCGTTTGCTTCGCCACGTGAAGGGTCGACACTTCACATAGCTAGTATTCAAAGTTTACAGCGTGGAATACAAGGGTATCTAAT
>DATDXF010000007.1:0-8545 GCA_036517215.1 Minisyncoccota bacterium
GTGGTTCTCGGTCTCGGGGTTGGGCTGCTTTTGGTGTCCGTTCTTATGCCTATATACAATATGGCTGGGAGCATCAGTTAAGAGTGTGGATAACTTAGTTGCATACAGGTTATAGCCCGTATGATATAATATATCTATTAAAAACAAGTCGAAATTTTCCTGACATTGGTACTTGTCCGCCTTTGGAGGGGATAAAATTATTAATTATTAGTAAGCATAATTTATTATGAAAATGAATTTTAAAAGAGGTTTTACGTTGATTGAGCTGTTGGTGGTTGTGGCTATCATCGGTATCTTGGCCTCGGTTGTTTTAGCCTCACTCAATACTGCCCGTTCAAAAGGTTCTGACGCCGCAATAAAGGCAAACTTGGCAAACATGCGCGCTCAAGCAGAAATCATCTATGCTGACGCAAATTGCTACAGTTCTGCTGCTGGCGTAGCTTGCGCCGCAGCCGCTGTTGCTCCCGCTGCCTGTCCTTCTACAGCCGGAACAGTTTTCGGAAATACTCAGGTTCAAGCCGCTATTGCTGGGGTTCTAGCGCAAGGAGTTACTGCTGCTTGTTCATCTACAGCCAACCAAACATCGTGGGCTATTGCTGCTAAATATAAATCAGATGACACCAAGGCATGGTGCGTTGATAGTAGCGGCAAATCAAAAGAAGCAACAACTTTGGCTGCGGGTCAAGGAGGGGCTACTGCTGCTGTTCTCGCTACGGGTCTTTGCGCTCAGTAAAACAAAGCCTGCTATTTTTAAAACAAAAACCATCTTTACGGGTGGTTTTTGTTTTTTAGGGTGTGATATAATATATACAGCTTATCATTAATCAAATGGAATTTTAAAATGAATTTTAAAAGAGGTCCTGCCCGCAATGCCTACGGCAAAGCTGTTGCAGGCGGGTTTACGTTGATTGAACTTATGGTAGTTGTTGCCATCATAGCTATCCTGGCAGCTATAGTGATTGCTTCCCTTAACAATGCCAAAACCAAGGGCGGGGACGGAGGCGTAAAATCAAACCTCAGAAACGCTATTTCGCAGGCGGAAATTTTTTACAATACAAATACGGATGCGCCGAATACTTATACCGGAGTCTGTACCAACGGAGTAGTCGGCGGAGCGACCGGCATCGGATCTTTTGTGCTTGCCGCGGCGCAGGCAAGAGGGCTTTCTTCTTACGCCATAGGAGGACCTGGCGGGAACGGAATTGCCACTTGCACCGAAAGCGACTTGGGGGACGCATGGAGAGCGGAAGTTCCTCTTTCGTCTGTCGGCAAGATGTGGTGTGTGGACAGCACCGGAGTGTCAAAGGAAAATAACGGCTCAACTGGATTTGGGTGGGCATGTAATTTTTAACAATTAAAATAATAAATCATGATTACCATCCTTACAATTATCTTCTTCTCCCTCGGGCTCATAATCGGTAGCTTTTTAAATGTCGTTATTCTACGACTTAATACCGAAAAGTCGTTCGGCGGAAGAAGCGCATGCATGGTCTGCCGGAGTCAGCTTTGCTGGTATGAGCTCATCCCGGTGTTAAGTTTTTTGTTTCTGCGGGGAAGATGTCGAAATTGCAAAACCAAAATATCCTTCCAGTATCCCTTGGTAGAGCTAGCCGCGGGTATTATTTTCGCCGCCTTATTCATAAAATTCCAGGATGTTTTCTTTTTTAATGACCCGGTAGCTTTCAGTCTTACTTACGCTTTCTATGCCGCGGTTTTTTCTCTTCTCCTTGTCGTTGCCGTTTATGACTTAAAACATAAAATAATACCGGATGCGCTTTCTTGTATTTTAGGCATTATGGCTTTTATCGGTTTATTTTTCTTTTCTAGTGATAATAGTTTATTGGGATTTTCTCCGCATATTCCTTCAACTCTGGAATTTTCATCTGGACTCTTGATTGCTTTGCCTTTTGCATTTTTCTGGCTCGTTTCGAGGGGCGCCTGGATGGGGCTCGGCGACGCGAAGCTTGCCATAGGCCTCGGGTGGTTGCTCGGTCTCTCGCGGTCGCTGTCCGGAGTCGTGCTTTCTTTTTGGATAGGGGCGGTAGTGGGCATTGCTCTTGTAGTTTTTTCAAAAAAACACGGGATGAAAAGCGAAATTCCGTTTGCGCCTTATTTGGTTTTAGGGACATTAATCGCGTTTTTCTTCGAACTGCACCTTTTTTAAGCTATTTCCAGATGAGATTATGACAAGAAAGCCTAATATAAAAATAAAAACAAACAGGGGAATGACTTACGTGGAGCTCATTGTCGTCCTTTCTATTTTTGCCGTTCTTTCTTCTGTTGCTATTTTTAACTACGGGTCATTTCAGGATAAAGTGGATATAAAAAATCTCGGGAGCGATATCGCGCTCAAAATTCTGGAGGCGCAAAAATCTTCTTTGTCCGGGTTGTTTCCGCCGCAACTTCTCGTCTCTCCTTTAACCTGGAAGCCGTCTTACGGTGTTTATTTTTGGAATGGCAGCGGCGCGAGCCAGGGAGCCGACAGCAAGAATTTTATTTATTTTTCGGACCTGGATTACTCTGTTCCTTCGCAAAATGGCCTGTTTGACGACTCCGACTGCATGGGCGAATGCATAAATAAAGTTACGATTTCAAAGAACAACATAATATCCAAATTGGAAGTTGTTCCTACGTCTACCAGTTGTACTGGAACCGTCACGGGGAATTCGGTCACAAATCTCAACATAGTTTTTAAGCGCCCGAATTCCGGCGTTATGGTGTCTTCGAGCGGCGCGGGAGTCCCCCCGGGAACCTTTAATTGCGTCCAGATAACCGTCAGTTCGCCAAAATTCAACACCTCGGTAATAAAAGTATTTCCTTCGGGAAGGATTGAGGTAAAATAATCCCGTACTAGAGCTAAGCTCAGTACGGGACAGGCATGCAAATTATGAAAAAGTATTTTAAACAAAAGGAAAAAAATGGGTACACTATCATTGAAACAATAATAGCCATCTCTATTTTCATAGTGATAGTCATGCTTGGCATAGGGTCTCTTTTGAACGCAAACCTCCTGCATCAGAAATCGCGCGATATGCGTTCAATCATGGACACTTTAAACTTCCTTATGGAAGATATGTCGAGGAACATAAGAGTAGGATACAACTACCACTGTATTGACGACGGTAACATAACTTCCACCACTCCCCACAGCTGTCCCTCGGGAGGAGGAGGGATTTCATTCAGGTCCGCATTGGGCGGTCAGTGGGTGTATTACGGAGGCACCGGAGCCGACGGCAAAGTTAAGGTTTTCAAATCCATAGACGGAGGAGCTACCTCCGTACAGATAACTCCTGATGAGGTCGTCATTGATGCAGCTCTTTCCGGCATGGCCATAGTCGGCGCCGAGCCTCCCCCGGGGAACAAAGAGCAGCCTTTTGTTACTATAAGAATAGCTGGTAAAATAACTTTCAAGGGCAAAGATACGCCATTTTCTTTACAAACTTCAGTTTCACAGCGACTGATTGATATAGGGAATTAAAAAATTATGAAGAAATTTTTTCAGAAAAAAAATAACGCTTACCCGAATTGCTGCGCGAAACGTTGCGGGCGGGGGTTTACACTAGTGGAAACGCTTGTCGCAATTTCAATTTTTACAATATCTATCCTTGGTCTTATGTCCGTATTGGGTTCCAGTATCGCGAATGCAACTTATGCCAAACAAAAATCTACTGCTTCATACCTTGCCCAGGAAGGCATAGAGTATCTGAGGAATATGCGTGATACTGCCGTGCTTTATAACGCTACCGACGCCCAGACAGGGTGGAACGTTTTCAGGGCCACCGCGACGGGGGTCTGTTCCGGCGGGGGATGCTATATCCGCGACAACGGAACCCTGCAATCCTGCGGTCTATCCTGCACCTCGCCCCTCTTGTATAGCGCAAGTGGCAGGTATGGGTATACCTCCGGCACAAATTCCAGCTTTACTCGGACGATAACCGTAACCCCTATTTCCGTGGGCGGAGTCATCAACGACCTGAAGATCGTGTCCCGAGTTTCCTGGGTGCAAGGATCGGGGAGTTACAATGTCACTTTTTCGGAGGACTTATTTAATTGGGTAGAGTAACCGCCATGAAAAAATCCATAATAAAAACAAATAGAGGGTTCGTCATACTGTTTGCGGTTACGGTTTCGGCTATTTTACTATCGATAGCTTTGGGGGTTACAAATATAGCCCAGCAGGAAGTTAAATTTAACACTTCCGCCAAAGATACCAATAACGCTTTTTTCGCCGCGGATACGGGCATCGAGTGCGCCGAGATAAACGACAAAACCAATCCGAATTTTTTTCCGGCGGCCGGCCCTGCCATTAAAATCACCTGCGCTTCAAGTACGGCGAACAATATAACACCTGTGTTTACTTCCGCTACCAACTCTTATGATTTTGTCGTAAGCGGGCTCGGGGGTGACGGCAAAAGCTGCGCAAAAGTAAATATCAGAAAAGTTGTAAATGCGGATTCTTCGGTAGATACCACCATCACCTCAAAGGGTTATAATGTAGGGGATGAAACATGTTCATCAACAGATAAAAACAGGGTTGAGCGCGAACTGCAAGTTACCTATACGGCGGGGAGCTCGTCGGTGGTAGTTCCGCCTTCTGCAGATTTTCCCGCCATAGCCGGTACCAACAAAAGCAGTAGAAGTGTTTCTAGAACCCACACAATAAGCTTACCTACTCCTATCTCAACTGGCGATTTGTTGGTAGCATTTTTCTCCGTAGATAACCCGAACGGCACGGCAATTACCTGGCCTTCTGGCTGGATCCAGATGTTCAAAGACACTCAGGGTTCTAGCTCATATCAAAACACATTTGAGGCAAGATATAAGATAGCTACTGCCACCGAAACCGGAGTAAATAAAACAATAGATGTTACCACTAGCGCTTTTGTTACGACTGCGCATCAGTCATACAGAATAATTAATTTTTCCGGAACCCCAGCTTCAGCCACAGCTAAAGGGAGTAATAATTTACCTAATCCTCCCTCGTTAACAGTGCCTTGGGGAGCAGCTAAAACACTTTGGTTGGTTGCGGTAGGACGCGGGAGCGGAACGGTAAACAGCGGTCCAGCGGGATATACGAATCTTATAACTCAAACAATAGGAAGTGGTATCAGCACCGCAACATCGGATACGGCTAGACATCAAACAGAGGTTGATACTGAAAATCCCGGAAACTACACGCTTACTAATACTGTAGATGCGTGGATAGCGGCCACCATCGCTATTCAAGGTTATGTTCCATAAAAGTCTTATTAATATGCGAGAAAATAATAAAACTAACGCTGAAGGAAGAATAAAAAATTTACGTCGGGAAATAGCAAGATTAAGAAGTGAATATCACGTAGAAAATAAACCGGATGTTACCGATGAGGTTTACGATTCTTTGACGCGCGAACTCAAAGAATTGCTCTCAAAACATCCGAAATTCAACGACCCGAATGCTCTAGAGAACAGAGTTGCCGGCAAGCCACTCGATAAATTCGTGAAAGTCAGGCATAAAAAGCAGATGCTGTCATTAAATGACGCTTTTGATGAAAAAGAACTGTGGGAATGGGAAACAAGAATAAAAAAACTCCTGCCTGCGCAGGCAGGTTTACTGGGTGGATTTAAATACTTCTGCGAGGTAAAATTTGACGGGCTTGCCGTATCCCTTATTTACGAGAAAGGCAAATTTGTACGTGGAGCTACTAGAGGAGATGGGTTTGTCGGCGAAGATATTACGCAAAATTTAAAAACAATCCACAGCATTCCGCTTCAGCTTTCCGGCGGGAACGTCCCGGAATACATGGAAGTCCGCGGAGAAGCGGTAATGAGTAAAAAAACTTTCCGCAATTTAAACCTGGCCAACGAGAAAGAAGGGAAAATCCTTTTTGCCAACACCAGGAATGCCGCCGCCGGGAGCCTGCGCCAGCTTGACCCAAAACTCGCCGCCGCAAGGAAATTGGATTTCTTTGCTTTTGACATAGCCGAAATGGGAGGGGGAGACAAGATGACCAATCATTCTGACAAGCATGCTTTTCTGAAGAAACTGGGGTTTCCCATAGGTCCCGACGATTTGGTTTGTAAAAACTTGGACGAAGTAAATTCTTTCATAGCTAAATTCCAAAAAATACGTGCGGATTTTAATTACGGAACGGACGGGGTAGTGGTGTCGGTGGATAATTTAGCGCTACAGGAAGTATTGGGCGCGGTAGGCAAGGCTCCACGCTACATGGTGGCCTTTAAATATCCGGCAGAAAGGGCGACTACGATAGTCAAAGATGTAAAAATAAATGTGGGGCGTACCGGAGTACTTACACCACTTGCTATATTTAAGCCTACTTTTGTTGCCGGCTCGACCGTGTCCAAAGCTACTTTGCATAATATGGACCAAATAAGCAGGCTTGATCTCCGTATAGGCGATACTGTCGTGATAGAGAAAGCCGGGGATGTGATACCAAAAGTAGTGGAAGTATTAGTGCGTATGCGTACGGGTAAAGAGAAGAAAGTTAAGATGCCGGATAGCTGTCCTGTTTGCGGGGGAGAGGTTGTTAAAAAAAAGAGTGCCTCGCCCGATGCTTTTTCTCAGTCGCTCGGTTCCTCGCTCCGCTCAGCCACTCCTTCTCAAAAGCATGCGGGTTCGGCTATGTCTGTGGCTTACTACTGCTCCAACAGAAAGTGTCCGGCCAAAAATGAACGCTACCTCGAACATTTTGTTTCCGTATTTGAAATTTACGAGCTCGGTCCGAAGATTCTGCGCAGATTCAAAGACGAAGGACTTATAACCGATGCGGCGGATATTTTTATCCTAGAAAAAGAAGACATCGCCTCTCTTCCACGGTTTGGAGAGAAATCAGCCATCAATATAATCGAAGAAATAAAAAACAAGAAGACAATTCCCCTATCAAAATTTTTATGGGCGCTTGGCATCCTGCATGTGGGGGAGGAAACTGCGCGAGATCTGGCGGCTCATTTCGGTACGCTCACAAAACTGATTTCAAGCGCGCAGGGAGACCTGGCGGAAATTGACAGCATAGAAAATATCGGCCCTGCGGTTTCAAAAAGCCTGAAGAATTTCTTCGGCGACAAAAATAACATAAATTTCATTAAAAAACTGAACCAAAACGGGGTCGTTGTGGAGAAGAATAAAAAAATAAAAACAGGAAAACTTACAGGGCTTACTTTTGTGCTGACCGGCACTCTTTCTCTCATGTCCCGGGAGATAGCTAAAGAAAAAATCATCGGCCTAGGCGGAAAGGTGTCCGGGTCGGTGTCCAAAAACACCTCTTACGTAGTGGCAGGAGAAGACCCGGGTTCCAAAAAGACATCAGCCGAAAAGCTTGGCGTAAAAATACTGAACGAGAGCGAATTTATGAAGATGCTTTAAAATTCGTTGTCGTCCGATATTACCCCTCGCACCAATATGGCGTCTCCCACCTTTATTTCCTTGGCTTCAACAATTGCTGGATTCTCGTTAGGGTAAGCTCCTTCTTTCATTATAAGAGCGTCGCTCGCGTCCACGGTGTATTCCGTATCGTCTTTTGTGCTGACTATTACGATATCCCCATTTACCCTCGACACTCTCCCTGCTATTCCTCTTTTAGTATTAATGGTTTTTCCAGCGTTTGATATATTATGCACTTCGGACTGATGCCTCTGTACTGGACTTACTGCGAAAGTAGTCGGGCTGGATAAAAATATTGCGGAGGCCAGGAGCGGCGCTACTATTAAGTTCTTTATTTTTGATTGTTTTTTCATATGTTTTTAATTTAAATTAGGTATATTAAATAGTTTTTACCGATATTGAGAATAAGTTTAATCTTAACTGATAATTTCGGCCAGTTACTTAGGTATACGCCCGAAACGCGCACAATGGTGCAAATATTTGTGTTGTAATTAGCTTTTTTCCAAAAATAATGTTGCGCCTCTTCGGCGCATCCGCCGTTGAGGCGGAAAATACTATATAATATAGCCATGTATTATTTTTTATATGCTGAGATTCAGGAAGAATGGTAAATTATACTATGGTTTTACTGATAATCTAAAACGAAGAATAAGAGAGCATAGATTGGGGAATTCAAATTTTACCTCAAAAAATGGCATATTTGACTTAATCTTCTATGAAGCCTATATTAACAAGGCTGATGCTCAGTTGGCAGAGAAGTATTTTAAAACGGGTCATGGCCGAGAAGTGTTAAAAGATAAACTGAAGAATTATTTTGGAGGGTTCGCATAGCGGTCTAGTGCCGAAGGGAAGATAGACTTGGAAAGCGATTTTAATTTATGTTGGTGTGTGCAGATTAATGATAAGTTTTGGAGGGTTCGCATAGCGGTCTAGTGCGCACGCTTGGAAAGCGTGTGTGGAGCAATCCACCAGGAGTTCGAATCTCCTACCCTCCGCAATTTTTCGAAAAGGGTTTCTGAACCCAAAATATGGTCGGCGCGAAGCGCCGTCTGTTCTGCATTCCCCCCACAAAATCCTGATTCTGCAAGGATTCGCCACGCTCCGCGTGGCTCAAAAAGTACGGTTCGATCCTTAATTTGAAAGTTCGAACCGACTTTTTTGAAT
>DATDXF010000008.1:0-52155 GCA_036517215.1 Minisyncoccota bacterium
TTGCTCATCTTATTACACCGAAGTTTTTAGTTTTTAATTTTTGCTCTTTATCAAAACGCTCTACGGCAAGATTTATGAGCATATCGAGAAGCTGACTCTGCGGAATGCCGGTCGCTTCCCACAACTTCGGATACATGCTGATATCGGTAAAGCCTGGAATAGTGTTTATCTCGTTTACGAGCACGTCTCCGTTCTTCTTTAAAAAGCAGTCTACCCGGCCCATTCCTTCACAACTCAAAACCTGAAAAGTTCGGAGCGCGAGCTCCTGCACTTTTCTTGTGATTTTCTTGTCTAATTTGGCAGGGATGACGGCGACGGAGCCTTCATCTATGTATTTCGCATCATAAGAATAAAATTCCTGGTTAGCGATGATTTCCCCGGGGACAGATGCGATTGGCCGGCTGTTGCCCAAAACAGCGCATTCGATTTCCCTCGCGTCTATAAATTCTTCAACAAGTATCTTCGTATCGTATTTGAAGGCTTCCCGGAGAGCTTGTTTAAACTCAATTTCATTTCGCGCCTTGCTTACTCCTATTGACGAACCCATATTCGCGGGCTTGATGAATACCGGCAGTCCTAGCTCTTTTTTTACTTTCACAAAACTTATTTTATCCCCCGCTCTGACGGTAATAAATTTGCCGATAGGAATACCCGAGTCCCGGAGAAGCCTTTTCATAACCTCCTTATCCATGCCGACAGCGGAGCCCAAGACTCCGGCGCCCACATAAGGAATGCCCGTCAGCTTAAGCAGTCCTTGCATGCTGCCATCTTCCCCGAAAGGCCCATGCATCACCGGGAAAATAACATCTATCTTTTTCTGCTCTTTCGAATTACCCCCAGGTACGGCAAGATTGCCGTGCCCTTCAGCGTAAAGCGCGACTTCTTTGTTCGACTTATTTAGTTTGATTAGTTTCGGATTATTGCTGTTTAAAAGATAATTCGAGATATTACTAAGTAACCATTTTCCTTCTTTGGTGATGCCAATAGGCACTACTTCATATTTATTTTTATCCAGAGCTTCGATGACATTTCGCGCGGACTGGAGCGAGACTTCATGCTCGGCGGATTTGCCTCCGAACAGAACCCCGATTTTAAGCTTCTTTTTTGACATCCCAGTACTAAAATTTTAATAATAATCTTTATCTTTATGTTCCGTAATCAAAAATTTAGTACGGGACAGGTTTTTAGAGTATACCGTACTTATCGCAAAATCGCACTTTTCAGGCTGCTTGGCACATTTGTCATTTTTTTACAGCTTTTTTTGGTTATTAGATACATGTCTTCTATGCGTACGCCGCCAAAGCCTTTTAAATATATTCCCGGCTCCACGGTCATTACGCACCCGGCAGGAATTGTGTCTTCGCTTTTTGGTCCGAAGAAAGGCCATTCGTGAATGACAGTGCCGACGCCGTGCCCAAGGCCATGCTTGAAATTATTTTTATATTTTTTTGCTAAAAAATTTCTTGCAGTTTTATCTATAACTTTCGCTCTTCGCTCTCCTTTCTGTAATTTTTTAACTGCCATCTCTTGCGCCTTTTCTACCATAATGTAAATTTTTCTCTGCTTGGCGCTTGTCTTATTGTCTTTCTTGCCGAAAAAATACGTGCGGGTCATATCCGAACAGTAGTGGTTTACTGTGCAGCCTATATCAAACATTACCGTATCTCCTTTTTTCAACTTTGAGCCCGTAGGTTCGTGGTGGATATTCGCGGTATTTTTTCCAAAAGCGACAATAGGCGGGAATGCCAATATTGGCGCTCCGTGTTTCGCGAAAGATTTTTTAATAAAATTCGCGATTTCAAGCTCGCTTATGCCTTCTTTCAGTTTTTTTACTGCATCCGTGAGTACCCGCTCGCTTATTCTTTGCGCTTTTATCAGGCTAGCAAGTTCTTTTTTATTTTTTACCGCCCTGATTTCGTGAACTAACTTGCACTGAGCCTGCCGAATGTGTTTCGTTTTCATATTTTAGTATACTTCCTGCTTATAACATGCTTCGCAATATACAATCTCCGACCGATCAGGCGCGTAAGAAGTTTGAATTTCAATTCCACATTTTGCACATTTCCTATTAAAAATAGTCATTGGATTTAACGACTGAATTCTAGTTCTGTCACGACACAAAGGGCAGCTCAATGGTATACGAAGGTTAAACCTTCGTAGAAATTCTAGCTCCATTCTTATGAGTCTATAGTTTTTTCCACAATCTTTGCATTTTAAAATTGCTTCAAGAATTTCATCTTTTACGTCTTTTATGTGTTCAGGAATCTGAGTCGTTGATTCTTGGTATTCTTTAGGGTCTGGATCTCTCCAATTAAAGCCTTCTTTAACAGCTTTTTCTTTTGTTATTGGAAACCATTCATATGCCGTCGCTTCATTGTAATACCAAGGGGCAAGCTCTGCCGGAAGCATTTCGCCGTAAAAATATTTTCTTCCAATCTTGTCTACGTAAGGTATTTCCTTCATTTGTTTTTTAATTTTTTCCACAGTCATAAGATATTCCTCTTTTGTATATTGCTTGTTTAATATACAATATTCTCCCTTTGGCATATTTACACACCCAAACAGGTTTCGGGAATGATGACAGCCAAAACAGTACTCAACATTTTGATTATAGTAATTCCAGGCACTAAATTTTACATTGCTTGAGTCCAATCCGCACCAACAACATTCATACATCAACTCTGATTTGTCCCCAAAGAAAGACCAATCATATGACGAAGTGGCTCCTCCGCTTTTTAGAAATTGGCAGTAACGTAAATCCTCCCCATTTGAGAATAAGTAAGAATCATGAACATTTTTTGAGTTTGATATGTACTCACCAGAAACATTAACATTTTTAATCCCACGGAATTGCTTTCTTGGTTGAGTTTCCATAAACTCCTCAGCTTGTTTTTGAAATTTCTTTATACCTTCAAAAGTACCGAAGTCTAACTCTGCGAATTTTCTGTGATATTCTTCTTTTGTGTATTGCTTATTAAAAATACAATATTGCTTCATGCGCAAATTGATACAACCCACACAATCAGAACACCCTACAAGGTCTCTTGAGAACCATATGTTATGACATTCGGTACAATCTTGTGAGAAAAAAGTTTGATAACATTTATTAATATTTACTGACCCATACGAAAGTTCGCAATGATTTAAAAATGAACAATCAAGAGAATTCTTTCCGTCAACCACTGTATTTAGATAAGCACTATTTTCTCCTCCTGTGATTCTAAAACATAAATAGCAATCCTTGCAGGCCGAAGCAGCGTTACAGTAATCACTTCGTACCATCGTGGAATAAACAGTGGCGAGTGAAGCATGAGGTACTTCTAACATTAGCTCCTTAAACTGTTCCAAAAACGGACGGCTCCAGTCTATTTCCTTGCCATAACTTTTGGGATCCCACTGATCGGACCACCAAATGTCTTGCCGATAAACTTTATAGGGGGAATCGGGATGATAAGTGGTAATAATCATTTCTCCAGTAAAGTCACATTTTCTTTTATAAAAAATTCTGTACCCCTGCCAGTTCAATCTTCTCTTTATCCTACATTCTGGACAAAAGGTCGGTGGCGGGACTTTTATTTTTTCGTAAAAGCCGAAATCGTCTGGCTCAATAATAAAGTCTTTTTTGCAGTTTTGGCAGACTTGTACTGAGCTTGTCGAATGTGTTTTAGTTTCGGGTTTCATTTTTTATCGCACAATTTTTTGACGACCGTCTAAATATGATGCTACTAATATACTTCCTGCTTATAACATGCTTCGCAATAAATAATCGGTGAGTGTTCTTTCGTATAAACGGTTTCCACTTCCACGCTACATTTGTCACAATTACGTTTTATTAATTTTAACGGTGGCCGTTTGGCAAGCCGGCGCATGTGCCGTACGTCAAAGCAAACCCGCGGTAGTGGCAAATTCATTTTGCGGTAAAAAGCCAGTTCGTTTGAGGTGATTCGGAATGCACCTACGGAAAACGGGCTGTCTTTTTCTCCACACTCAATCACCTCTTTTAAAATTTCGTCACTGACCTCACCTATGGTTTCAGGTAAGTCTGCGCTTTTAATCGTGGTCTCATAATTTCTTTTTTCTCTGTCTCTCCATTTATAACCCTGAGCAATTGCCTCTTCTTTGGTTAGGGGGTATAAATCGTATGCGGCTGTTTCATTGTATGGAAAGGTTGAAAGTTCGTCCGGAAAATGTTCGCCAAACCTGTATTCTCGCCCCATGTTGTCTGTATACGGTATTTGCATCATTTGTTGTTTTATTTTCTCTACCATCGTTTCATATTCTTCTTTGCTATATTTTTTATTTAAAATAGAATATTCGCCCTTCTTTAAGCCTACACAACCGAAACAAAAGCCTGCGCCCGGACAGGAATCGCAGTAAAAAAGGTCGTGAGCTCCAGTCCAGCATTGAGTGCAGAAGAATATTCGCGAGTCATTTATCCCGCAATTTTCTGACTCATACATGAGTTCCGAGTTGTTACCCCACTCCCAGTAATCTCGACAATCCTGCGCGTTAAAAACAGAGTAAAGATATTTTCCATCCCTAATATTTATACAGTCAAAAGATTGGTGGACATTTTTACAATTGGAAAACCAATTACCTGAAACATCTTCAGACTTTATAGAGTTGACCGCCTTTTGGGGAAACTTTTTTCTAAAAGTTTCAAATTCCAGTTTGGCTTTCTCTATCCCAGAAAAAGTGTTGAGCCCGAGCTCCTTTAATTTTTCAAAATAAGCCTCCTTCGTGTATTGTTCGTTCCAAATACAAAATTGTTTATTGGTAAGATTGACACAACCAACGCAATCGGAACAATTACGACAAGCGTAAAGAAAAGAAGAATCGCGACAATTTACGCTTTCTTGTGAAAATCTAATGTTGTAACAGTTTTCACAATTGAGACATTCGTAAGAAAGTTCCATGTTAATAGACCAGCCGATATCGCTCGAATCCTTGAGTTTTTCTACGGTATATGAATACAACGAGTCTATAGGGCCGGTGGCGCGAAAAACCATATATGAGTTTTTAGGATCCGTAACTCTGTGGACGTACGGGCTGTTGATCGACAATCCTTGTCGCACGAGAGCCATTTTGGGCACTTTGTTTAATAATTCTTGAAATTGCTCAAAAAAAGGACGGGAAAAATCGTAGTCCATGCCGTACTCATACGGATCCCATTTGTCGGAATACCAGTCATCGGTGTTATACACCGGGAAAGGCGCATCCGCCGGATACATACTGAATATATCATTACCGGATAGGTCGCATTTACGTTTAAAAAGAGAGCGCTCGTTGCTACTTGCCAGCCTTCTTTTAAACCGGCAATCCGGGCAAAATGTGGGCGGAGGAACTTTTATTTTTTCATAAAAACCGAAGTCGTCCGGCTCGATAGTAAAATCTTTTTTGCATTTTTGACAGTTTTTTGTCTCTGGTTGCATGATTTAGCTAAAACAATTTAACCACATCGTGGTATGTGACGATAACCATCAGTAATATCAAAACAAAAAAACCGGCCATGTTTAAGGCGTTCGAGGTTTTTGGGTTAATCCGCGAGCCTTTTATTTTTTCAATCAACAAGAAGAGAAGCCGGCCTCCGTCCAGAGCCGGAAACGGAATCAAGTTTATGATTCCCAAATTAACGGAAATAAGCGCTGCAAAGGAAAGAAGATAAACAAAACCAAATTCATAAGCATCCCCGACTATGCCTACCATGCCTACCGGCCCCGCAATAGTGGCAAAGTCACCCTTACCTTGTATACCCTCTGTTATAAGCGTATAAAGCCCCACGGCGGTACCTTTTGTCACATGCCAGTCCAGGCGGGCTCCTTCCAAAAGCGCCCTAAAAAAGGGCAGTTTGGCCGTTCCTATCATATCCATGGAAATGCCTATGTGTTGTTTTCCGTCCACGAGGGCCGGTTTCATAATTACCATGTCTTCCGCGCCTGCTCTGGTGTAATTTATAGCTAAGTTAAAATCTTGGCTGCCTCTTCCTGCTATAAGCTTCTGCAGGTCTAGGGCGGTAGGGTTTTGAATAAAATCAGCGCTGTTGGAAGATTCGGGTATCAATACCGAATTTATTTTATCGCCTGTTTTCAATCCAGCATTTTCTGCCGGAGAATCGGGAGCTACAGATACCACGATAAGATGAACATCGGATAATTGGTAACCCGCCGGTTCGCTCCCTGCGGATGTCGGAAGTCCGGACATAAAACCTACAGAAAATAAAAGCCACGCCAGTAAAAAATTGGCAAAAACCCCGGCGAAAAGAACTACAGCTTGCTGCCATTTGGGTTTATTCACAAAACTTCGATTGGCTTCGGGCCCTTTGGTATTTTCGTCATCCGGATTCTCTCCGAATATTTTCACAAAACCTCCAAGCGGCAACAAGTTAAAAGTGTATTCCGTCTCCTCTTTTTTAATGCCAAACAATTTGGGCGGGAACCCGAACCCGAACTCTTCAACCTTGATCCCGAATTTTTTCGCGCTAAAAAAATGCCCGAATTCATGGACTAAAACCAAGACCAATAAAATTATTATAAAAATTACAATGCTCATATATTAACCCATCACTTCCTTCTCTTTCTTTTCAAAAACAGCTTCGAGATTGCCGTTTGTCTCGGTTGTAATTTTTTGCAGTTCTTCTTTTGCGCGAAAACGATCATCTTCGGTCATTTTCCCTTCTTTCTCTTTCTGGTCAACGTCTTCGAGGACACTTTCACGTTCGCGCCTAACGGTAATGCGGGCATCTTCCAACTTCTCTTTTAAAACTTTCACAAGTGTCTGCCGTGTCTCGGTCGTAAGCTGTGGGAAAATAACCCTGATACCCATATCATCGGTTGCGACAGACAGCCCCAGGTTTGCACCAACTATGGCCTTTTCAATTCCTTTAATCTGCCCCTTGTCCCAAGGCGCAATACGAAGCGTTTTGGGGTCTTCGATGGAAACGGAAGCTACGTTTTTTAAATCCACAAATGAGCCGTATGATTCTACGGAAATACCGTCTAGCACCATGGGCGATGCACGGCCAATATTAAGCTGGCTGTATTCCTTGCTTAAAAATTCCTCTACTTTTTTGAGCTCGGCTTTGAAGTTGGAAAAATTATATTGCATGAAGGTATTGTATCACGAAAAAATTAATTTTAAAAATTCGGGATTACAAGGGCCACCCCTTCCATGAGGCTTTTAGTGGAACTCCCCGGCATCCTCAAAAACTCGCGAACTTTGAAAAAATGTGCGAAGCAAGTTGTTAAAAAATTAGGATCGGTGTGGGACCCATCCGGTAACCCGGAAAGGGATGAACCGGCATAATTTTTTAACAACTTGCTATGTAAGGCCTGCTCAATAGCATTTAAGAATTTTAGAGCTTTAGAACGCGCGGAATCTAGCACCACAATTTCATTACCTTCCGTGTCTTCTTCCTCAGGCTCAATCAGCAGTTCTTTTATAAAATCGATCCTGCTTGAAACGGACATCGCGATAAAAGCTTCGGCTTCTTTGGATTCTTCCCCTATCCCCGGGATAGGGGAAATTACGTAAAATCTGGAGAGAAGTGTTTTTAACAGGGTATTCTTATCGGGCACTATCAGGAAGAAATGCGTATCAGTTTTCGGCTCTTCAAACATTTTAAGGAGAACATTTTCTGCATCAAGCGATATAGTATTCGCGCAAACAATAAATATCTTTTTTGCCGAGGAAAAACTTTTATCTACTGACATGCCGCGTAGCTCCAGGGCTTCATCGATTTTAAAATTGTCGATTGTTATGTTAACCAGGTCGGGATTTCCTTCGGTGCTTATTTTTAAAGTTTTTAGAAATTCAAAAACTTCGGGCACAACCTCATCGCGATTACCCTCTATGAGATAGGCATGATGGAGACTCTCTTTATTAAAATGCTTTTGGATTAGGTTCATAGGTTCTAGGTTCATAGGTTCTAGAAACTAGCAGCTAGTCCCTAGCACCTAATTCTATTTCTTGCTTAAAACTGTTTTTTTGTAAACATCCAGGTGGTCCAAGGCGATTCCCGTGCCCTTGACCACGCAAAACAAAGGATCTTCGGCTAAAGTTGCTTTTACTCCGGTTTTTCGATAAACCAAATCGGTTAGATTTCTAAGCTGAGAAGACCCGCCGGTCATGATTATGCCGTGGTCAATTATGTCGGAAGCTAGCTCTGGGGGGGTCTCCTGAAGAACATCCTTTATCGCTTTTATGATTTGCCTGAGCTCGGCGTCTATGGCTTTTACTATTTCATTGGTTCCTACCTGCGCGCTCCTAGGCAGGCCCTGGATGAAATCCCTGCCTTTTATGGTTACCCGTAGTTCTTCTTCCAGCGGCACAGCCGCGCCTATTTTTATTTTTACTTCTTCGGCAGTCCTGTCACCAATAGCCAGATTGAATGTTTTTTTTATGTAATCAGCTATTGCTTGGTCAATTTTATTCCCCGCAAATTTTACGGAAGTGGACGCCACGATTCCTCCGAGCGATATGACTGCCACGTCGGTAGTCCCGCCGCCAATATCCACCACCATGTAACCTTTTGATTCGTAAATCGGAATCCCCGCCCCTATTGCCGCCAAAATGGGCTCCTTAACCACGTACGCGTTTTTTGCCCCGGCGCGGATAGCCGCTTCTATGACCGCGCGTCGCTCGGTAGAAGTTACTCCCGCCGGCACGGAAACCATTACGTCTGGCTTGAAAAAACTGAACTTGCCCATGGCCTTGGTTATAAAATAGTGAAGCATTGCTTCGGTGACCCGGTAGTCGGCAATAACGCCATCTTTCATAGGGCAATAAGTGATGATATTGTCGGGCGTCTTTCCAATCATGTCCTTTGCCTCAAAGCCTATCGCGAGAATTTTGTTGTCCTGTTCCGAGACGGCAACCACCGAAGGCTCGTTCAAGACTATCCCTTTGCCCGGGACAAACACCAGCGTATTTGCGGTTCCCAAGTCTATACCCAGCTTTCGTGAAAAAAATGCCATAAAAGAAATATAGCATATTTATGCTAGAATAAAAGTGCCAAAAAAAACATGAAAATCATATCGGTAATACCATTAAAAAAGGGACTGCTCAAGGGCGACCTGACTTACTTTACCGGCCTTAACATCCCGGCCGGCAACATTGTGTACGTACCTCTCCGAAATAAAAAAACCCTGGCCCTTGTGACTTCTTCCGAAGAGTTAAAAGAGTCAAAAAGTGATATCAAGGGAATGAACTTTAACCTGAAGAAAGTTACCGAAGATAAAGGTCCGTCTGTCTTCCGAACAGAGTTCACGGAAGCAATCTGGGAAACAAGCAGATATTTCGCACAAAACAACAATAATACGATTACTTCTCTAATCCCGAATATTTTTATTGAAAATTACGACAAGCTGTCTAAAATAAAAAATGGCGAGAAGTCCTTGGATGGAACGGAGCAAAACATCAGAACCGAAAAACTGCTTCTGCAATACCCGATGCCCGACCGCATATCCGTCTACAAAACAATGGTCAGGGAATCATTCGCGAGAGGTAAATCCATATTTATGGTTTTACCTACCGAGTCCGATATAGAGGGATTAAAGCTGGAGCTCGCGAAAGGCATTGAGCCGTTCACCTTTTCCCTACACAGCGGAATCAGCGACAAGAAAATACTAGCGACTTATGAAAAAATAATTACTTCTACACATCCGGTGCTAATACTGGCGACGGCAAATTTTCTATCCGTGCCAAAGAAAGACATCGGCACCATAATACTTGAACATGAGAATTCCGGCGCTTTCAAGACAATCCGCCGTCCGCATCTGGACCTGCGAATTATGGTGGAAATTTTTGCCTCCAAAATAAACGCGAAGCTGATAATCGCGGACGAAATGCTGCGCTTTGAAACCATCGGTAGAATCGACACGGACAACTTGCACCCACTCCATCCTCTTTCATACAGAATCGATTTTTCCCAAAATATCGAAATAACTGGAAAAGAAGCGGACGAAAATAATAAATTCAGAATATTTAACGAAAGAAGCACCGAAGAAATAAGGCGGGCGCTTTCAGATAAAAAAAGCATCTTTATTTTTTCCTTGCGCAAGGGCCTAGCTACCATGACGGTATGCAGAGATTGCGGAGAGACGGTAAGCTGTGAAAAATGCGGATCTCCTCTTGTGCTTTATCTGTCGCACCAGGGTAAAAAAAGAATGTTTGTATGTAATAGATGCGCGGAGGAAGCTGACGGAGACGTTGCGTGCAAACATTGCGGCAGCTGGAATTTAATGCCTCTCGGTATAGGCACGGATACGGTGAGAGAAGAGCTTAGAAAAACTTTCCCAAAAACACCCATATTCAAGCTGGACAAGGAGTCGGCGAAAACAGCCTCCGGAGCAAAAAAAATCATGAAGGAGTTCGAAGATAGCCCGGGATCAATACTCGTGGGCACCGAAATGGCCTTTTTCTATTTCAAAAACAAAGTGCCATTATCGGTTATCGCTTCGTTTGATTCTCTCTGGAGCATACCAAACTTCAAAATGAGCGAAAAAATTATTCAAATTGTGCTCGGAATGGTCAACATTACCGAAAAGAAATTAACCATACTGACAAAAAACGAAAAGGGCGGTGCTATCTCAGGCATCAAGTCGGGCAACCTGATGCCTTTTGTGCGCTCGGAACTTGATGACAGAAAAAAAATGAATTATCCTCCGTTTAAACGTTTTATAAAAATAACGCACTTGGGCGACAAAGAACAAACAAAGAGAGCAAGGAAAATTTTAAGCGAGATGTTTGAAGAATATTCTCCGGAAATTTTCAGCGGATTTGTGGCGCGCCTTAAAGGCAAGTATGTTACAAACGCCTTGATAAAAATTGAACCAAAAAAATGGTCTGTGCCCGACATATCCGGCGGTTCATCTATAGATGAAAACCTGTTATCCAAATTACTTTCTCTTCCCCCTTCTTTCGAAATACTCGTTGACCCTGAAGATTTGCTATAAAAATGCGCCCTTGCACCAAAAAAGGAGTTACATGATACAATTCTTTATTATAAGTAATATTACTTAATTACATGGAAACAAGAACCAGGAAGGTTTTAAAAATATCCAGAAAAAGGTTGGGTATCGTTTTTGCTGTGTTGATATTGATATTTATATTTATTATGCTAAGCGGACGAAGTCCGAGGTATATGATTCAAAATACTCTTTCAAAAATGTCGGGGTCCGATAGTGCGCTAATGCCCCAGTCCGCGTCTATGCCAAGTGTATACCCAGGCCAATACGAAAGCTCGTCCGTGAAAGACACCAGGGAGTTCATGAAAGTAGCTTACGGAGCCGACATAAAAACCCGGGACGTAAAAGAAGTAATGAAAGATGTGAAAAGCGCCATAAATGATGCCGACGGCAGGATTGACAACATCAACGAATCCGCTAGATACGCATATGTTAATTTCGTGGTTCCAAAAACAAATTTTAACGATTTTAAAGACGCAATCGAGGACATCACCCATGAAAAATTAATCACAGAAAATACTTCATCACAGAATCTTCTAGGCCAAAAACAGTCTATTGAAGAACGCACCAAAACCGCAAGCGACCTTCTCTCAGAGCTAGAGCGAAAGCAAAAAGACCTAAATGCTAAACATGGAGCGACCGTAAACGCTATCCAGAAAGAGTTAACGGATACACGTGCCGAACTCATATTGGTAAGAGCGGAAATATCTTCAACATCGGATTCAAGTAAACTTGCCACTTTGCGAAACCGGGAACTGAATTTATCCCAAAGAGAAATACAATTACAGCAGAACTTGAACTCTGAAAACAGCATTTATGCCGCAAGCAGCGGAAGCCTTAAAAATCAAATCAGCGATGTAAACCTAGAGCTCGCCGGGATTAAAAAAGAAGATGTAAGTTTTACGGATAATATAGAGACCGTAAGCGGCTATGTTTCCGTAAACTGGGTAAACTTGTGGGAAATGTCCAGATTGTTGTCCCCAGTGCACCCGGCAATCATAGTAATAATCGTATTGCTACTAGCTTGGTACTATCTCACTCGCAAGAATTACCTACCACACATAGAATTAACTTAACTACTGTTAAGCAACTATGACAGTAAACTCTCCTCTTTGTTTGTCCGGATTTGCTCTGTAGTATTCCAGAACTTCTCCTGGAACGCCCGTCTTAAATTCCTCGTATATTTTGGTAAGCTCGCGAGCGACACAGACTTTCTTATCTGGGCAAAATTTTAGAAGCGCCTCCAAGGCCTTTAAAATTCTATGCGGGGATTCGTAAAAGACCATCGTTCTTTTCGACACGGCCATTTCCTTAAACAGTGTCTCTCTTCCTTTTTTGTGCGGCAAAAATCCCAAAAAAGTAAATTCATGGGTAGGTAACCCGGAACCGGATAGCGCTGTTATGAGGGCGGTGGCTCCCGGAACCGGTATGACCTGTACTCTATCTTTAAATTCTTCTTTTATTTGGGAAACGAGCAGGGCTCCCGGGTCGGATATCCCCGGCGTGCCGGCGTCTGATACCAGAGCCAGGTCTTTCCCTGCCTTTAATAATTCAAAAATTTTATCGGTTTTGGCAATCTTACTCTGAGCATGATAGCTCATAGTCGGCTTGTGAATATTGTATTTATATAAAAGTTTTTTTGTCTCGCGAGTATCCTCGCACAATATTAAATCTACGCTTTTTAGCGTTTCAACGGCTCTAAGGGTTATATCCCCCATATTGCCTATCGGGGTAGCAACTACGTAAAATTTAGACATCAATTTATTCATTATATAAGAGAAATAGTAAAGGCGTCAACATGGTTGTTTGACGCCTTTAGTTTTGCCAGGATTCTCCCACCTGGCATAGGGGGGTGGGTGAATTTCATTTCATCCCCTCCAACGCCTCGACAATTGCCAAGGCATACGCCTCACGTGTAACTGGGTTTCGGACCCGCCACACGTCAGTCGTATTATTGAAATTGCCGAGTTCGACCAAAACTTTCTCTTGGATTTTGTTCCCACCTCGGAGGATCCAGAGATTTCTGATTCCGAAACGCGGATCGCCGTTTACAACAACGGGATTGATGTCCCGCAAACGGCTAGACTTCCCGAACGAGCACCCTAGAGCCTGGGCAAGCCCGTTGCTGCCGGCAGACTTAATAATCCTAACCCCTTCGACGTCCTTCTTGGTACCTACGACGTCGAAATGGATGGAAATCCAAGCCTGCTTGTACTTGGGGTACTTTCGGCTCATGGCGTTGCCATATGCGAGCCTCTGGTTCAGACCCCGAGTTCCTGACCGAGCAATTGACGATTGACCCGCAAAGGTCTCATGTCGTTCGTCCGGGAATACTTCCTGGGCTCTCCACGACCTTATCCCTGTCTTCTTGTCGTGAAGAGTAAGAAAAGACAGGCCTCCCCGAGCCTTGATCAGACGATCGACTCGGAGAGCGACGTCGTAGACGTACTCGTCTTCTACGACCATCTGCCCATTAAATATGCCTGTGGATCCTCCGTCCCTGCCTCCATGGCCAGGGTCGAGAATTACCATCCAGCCACGAAGCGCCGACCCTTGAACAGACGGATTCGCGGCTTTTGGCGCGCAGGGCGATGCAGCTTTGGGTTTCGCAGGCTTCTCCGCGGGCGCGGGTTTGGGCGCTGCGGGTTTCGGCTTTGCGGGCTTTGTTGCGGGCGCGGGGTTAACCGGCTTCACAGGAAGTCCCCGCCGTTTGATCGTAGTCTGCGCGGACAATGCGATTGCCGCTGTCAGCAAAACGCACACAAGTAAACCTTTCATTGCAATCGCCCTCCCAGGCAAATTGTTAAACAACAAAATTTTTTTGAAAGCGGCCACAAAATTAGCCCCTCTCGCTAGATTTCCTGGGAATTATATCATATAATATAGCTTTTGTCAATCAATGTTTCTCTTCCTTATTAAAAGTTTGTTTTGTTATTTTCTATATTTTTTAGTACGCCACTTGTCCGCGATTTTTACGCGCGTAAGAGAGCGCTCCAGCTCCGCTTCAAAGTGCTCAAAGTCAACTTGTTCTTTGTTTTCCATCAATTTCTTCAGCTCTTCCGCGCGCAGTTTTGCTTGTTCTACTTTTTCTTCCGAAAGTTCTCCTACGTGTTCTGCAAAATCAGCCAGTACCGCGACTTCCGTCACACCATCTTCGCCCTTCTTAACTTCCAAGAACCCGCCGACGACGGCTACGGGCACGTGTTCCCCGCCTTTAAATGCAACCACGTCACCGGACTTCAATTCCGTAATAAGCGGAATATGGTCTGGCAGTATGGTAATTTCTCCGAGCGTTGTAGGCAGGCTAACCTGGTCAACTACCTCTTCCAGGATTAATCTTTCCGGTGTTACTATTTTTAGTTTTAATTGTTTTGCCATAGATTTTTGTTAAAATTTTGGAATAGTTCTTAAGAAAAGCCTTGCGCAGGCTGTCGAGCCGAGCAGTTCGCTCCGCAAGCTTGCGGAGACAGATTGCTTTTCGAGAGAAGCTATTCCAAAATTTTAAAGTGCTCCCTTCATATAAAAATCTCCTTCCGATTTATCGTCATGCTTGCCGTCTAAAATTTCCTTGAATGAGCGGATTGTTTCTTTGAGCGGGACGTACTGCCCTTTAGTACCGGTAAATACTTCCGCCACAAAAAATGGCTGGGAAAGGAATTTTTGAATCTTGCGGGCGCGGCCCACTAGCTCCTTGTCCGCTTCGGAAAGTTCTTCCATTCCAAGGATGGCTATAATGTCCTGCAAATCTTTGTATCGCTGCAACACACGCTGAACTTCACGGGCAACCGCATAGTGTTCTTTGCCTACGATGTTAGGGTCAAGTATGGTGGAAGATGAGTCGAGAGGATCTACTGCCGGGTAAATACCGATTTCGGAAAGAGAGCGGTTTAGAACCACGGTGGAGTCGAGATGAGAGAATGTGGTTGCGGGTGCAGGGTCAGTCAGGTCGTCAGCCGGCACATACACCGCCTGGACGGAAGTTACGGAACCTTTGTCAGTGGATGTAATACGCTCCTGAAGTATTCCCATTTCGGTGGAAAGAGTGGGTTGATAACCGACCGCGGAAGGGATACGCCCAAGGAGCGCGGAAACTTCCGACCCGGCCTGGGTAAAGCGGAAAATGTTGTCTATAAAAAGAAGCACGTCTTTGCCTTCTGCGTCACGGAAGTGCTCCGCCATAGTGAGTCCCGAAAGAGCCACACGTAGACGCGCGCCTGGCGGTTCATTCATTTGCCCGAAGACCATGGCTACTTTCGAAAGCACTCCGGACTCTTTCATTTCATGATAAAGGTCGTTGCCTTCTCGGGTACGCTCCCCGACTCCGGCAAACACGGAGTAGCCTCCGTGGTTTGAGGCGATGTTGTGGATTAACTCCTGGATGACAACAGTTTTACCTACTCCCGCCCCTCCGAAAAGTCCCACTTTTCCTCCTTTCAACACCGGACAGATGAGATCAATGACCTTGATACCTGTTTCCAAAATTTCAACTTTGGTTGCCTGAACCACATATGATGGCGCCTGTCGGTGAATAGGCAGTTTTTTAGAGTTCTCAAGTGACAAGCCACCTGCCTGCGCAGGCAGGTCGTCAATAGCTTCCCCGAGAACGTTAAAGATGCGCCCCAGCGTAGAAGCGCCCACAGGTACGGATATAGGCGCTCCCGTATTCGTAACTTCCATGCCGCGCGCTAGTCCGTCAGTCGTATCCATCGCAACCGAGCGCACTACTCCTCCTCCGAGATGCTGTTCTACTTCAAGAACAATTTTTTTGCCTGCCTGCGCAGACAGGCCGTCTCTTGTGACCTCCAACGCGGAATATACCTCCGGGAGATTTTGAATCTCATCGCCGAAATCCACATCCACGACCGGTCCGATAATTTTCTTGATTGTTCCTGTTGTTTTCATTTTTTTATAATTTAATAATTTATAATTGATAATTTTTTACTAACTCACGCTGGCCATTCCGGCGCTTATCTCCGAAATTTCGCGGGTAATGTTCGCCTGTCGCGCTTTGTTGAATACCAGAGTCAGATCCTCAATCATTTCTCCGGAGGCTTCGGACGCGTTCTTCATTGCGACCATCCGCGCCGATTGCTCCGAAGCATTCGATTCGAGAATCATCTGGTAAATTTGCATTCTTGTAATTTTAACAGCTAAAGATTCTATTAACTCGTTAAAATCCCCTTCAAATAAATAATCCGTTGTCTTTTCGCCTGATTTTTGCGCACTTTCCACGGCCTCTTTAACTTCCCGTTTTGATATCGGGAGCAATTGCTCAATCGCTGGTTTTTGCACAAGGGCCGAAGCAAATTGCGTATACGCCATATAAATTTTTTTATATGTGAAGTTTTTATATTCATCCATTATAATCCTGGATAAAGGAATAACATCTGAAAGACGGATGTTTATATCCGGCATTTCCGCAAAAACTCCGGTGATATTTTGGTTAATCCTGCGCATGGCAACGTCGCCTTTTTTGCCCACGGTCACTATGTCAACTTCGCCGTTTTGACCGAGCTCTTTTAACATGACAAGCGTCTTTTTTATGATTTGAGAATTATATCCTCCGCAAAGCCCTCTGTTTGAGGTTACTAGAACAATAAGAACTTTCCCCTCTTCTCGTAGATTAAAAAACGGATGCGTGGAATTTTCTATATTTTTTGCAACCGAGGAAAGGATTTCCGAGGAATACGAAGCGTACAGGCGGGACGCCAGGGTACTGGAAACCGCGCGCTTCATCTTTGAAGCAGCCACGAGCTCCATGGCTTTGGTTATCTTCTTTGTGTTCTTTACGCTCTTTATTCTTCTTTTAATCTCTTTTGTGCCTGCCATGATTTTTATTTAAATGTATTTTTGAAATCCTCTATCGCTTTTTTCAGATCCGCTTCGCCGGCATCATCCCACATTTTCTTTTCGATGACCTGCTTATAGAAAGCTTTTGCGTTGTGTTCGCTGTACTCTATAAGCCCCTGCTCGAATTCTTTTATCCTGTCTATAGCCACATCATCCATATACCCACGGGTAAGCGCATATAAAGTTACCACCTGGTGCTCGGTTTTCACGGGAGCATACTGGAGTTGTTTCAATACTTCCACCGCTCTTTTCCCGCGTTCAAGCTGACGCTTTGTGGTATCATCCAAATCCGAACCGAATTGGGAAAATGCTTCAAGTTCCCGGAACTGCGCCAAATCAAGCTTTAGTGTTCCCGCCACTTTTTTCATTGCTTTTATTTGCGCGGAGCTACCGACACGGGATACGGATGACCCGACGTTCACGGCCGGACGGATGCCTTTGTAAAACAAATCGGTCTCAAGGAAAATCTGCCCATCGGTAATGGAAATTACGTTGGTTGGAATGTAAGCGGAGATATCTCCCGCTTGAGTTTCAATAATTGGAAAAGCCGTAATGGAACCTCCTCCATACTTCTCATTGCGTCTGCAGGCTCGTTCGAGCAAGCGGGAGTGCAGGTAAAACACGTCTCCCGGGTAAGCTTCGCGGCCCGGCGGACGCCTAAGAAGAAGGGAAATTTCACGGTACGCGACGGCGTGCTTGGAAAGGTCATCGTAAATAATAAGCACATCTTTCCCCTGGTCCATAAAATATTCGGCAATAGAAACTCCGGTATACGGCGCTATATAAGCCAGAGCCGCCGCCTCGGAAGCTCCGGCGGAAACAATAACCGTATATTCCATCGCCCCTCCCGCTTCCAGGCGAGCTTCGATTTTGCGGAGCTTGGAATCTTTTTGCCCGATAGAAACGTACACACATATCATGTTTTGGCCTTTTTGGTTTAAAATAGCGTCTATGGCAATCGCAGTTTTTCCTGTTTGTCTGTCTCCGATTATGAGCTCACGCTGTCCGCGGCCGACCGGAATAATCGCATCAATAACCTTGATGCCTGTAGCCACCGGCTGGTCTACCCCCTGACGGGTAACGACTCCGGGGGCGACTTTTTCTACCGGATAAGTTTTGTCGGCTTTTAGCACCCCCTTACCGTCAATCGGCACGCCGATAGCATTTACCGCGCGACCTAAAATATTGTCGGAAACCGGAACTTCCAAAATTCTCCCCGTAGCCTTTACTTCGTCTCCTTCCCTGATTTTAGAAAAGTCTCCAAGAATAATAACACCTATGGCATCGTCTTCGAGGTTTAGAGCCACACCCATTTCTCCGTTCGGGAAAGTAACCATTTCCGAAGACTTAATATCGCTTAAGCCGGAAACTTTGGCTATGCCGTCAAAAAGCTCCAGCACTTTCCCGACTTTTTCAACTTTCATCTGAGCGGAAAAGTTCTCTATTTCCTTTTTTAAATTTTCTACAATATGGTTTGTGCTCATGAGCTTTTTGTTAAATATTCTTGTAATTTTCCGATTCTGTTTTTCATTGAAAGATCTATCACTTCGTCGTTTACTTCTATTCTGTATCCGCCCAGTATTTTCTCATCCAGCCTTTCTTCTAAAACGACTTCCATGCCGCCATAACGTTTCGACAGGTTTTTCTTGATTTCTCTTTTATCCATTTCTTTTATTTTTTCCACGCTGGAAATTTTCGCCGCCACTTTTCCTTCGGCATCGTTGATAATTTTGCTTAAGCGCGCGAGTATGTCGGGAGCCTTTGAAAGCAGTTTTTTCCTGGCCAAAAACCGGACTATTTTTGGGAAAAGTAAAGATTGCTCGGCAGTGGATTTTTCCTTTACTGCCAAATATATCGCGCGGGCTATGTTATTGTTGGAAATTGCGGCCATATTAATTACAAATGATTTACGTCTTGCTTGCTCTTTATTAATTTCTCCGTGGCGAGCATGGTAAGGGCAACTATTTCTTTTTTGGCGTCGTCTACCATTTTTACTTTCTCGGCTTCCAGTATTTTTTTACCGTTTGTGATAATGCCATCCACTTCCTTCTTTGCTTCTTCCAGCATGGCGGCTTTTTTGGCTTCAGCTTCTTTCTTGCCGTCCTGGAAAATTTTATTGGCTTCGCTCTTGGCTTTTATGAGCGCTTCGTCGTATTCGGCCTGGGTCTTTGCCAGGACTACCGCATTGGTCTTCGCATCGTCTATGCCTTTGCCTATTTTTTCGCTTCTTTCCTTCATGAGCTTGGAAAGAGGCTTTAAGGCAAACATATATAAAACCAGGAAAACAATTCCGAAATTTACCGCCTGGGCAATTATTATTTTCCAATCTATGTGAAATGTCGAGATTATTGAATCCATAAAATTTTATTAGGTGCTAGTGACTAGGTTCTAGAAGCTAGACCCTAGAAACTAGAATCTAATCTAGATAGAGAACGCGATAACGAGAGCATAAATAGCGATTGCCTCCGCGAATGCGCAGGCCAAAAGCATAGGCACAAGAATCTTGCTTGCTGCTTCAGGATTGCGGCCGATTGATTCCATGGCTTTTGAACCAATCCAACCGATCGAGATAGCAGGAGCCATGGCAACAACCATTACGATTGCTTTTGCGAAAGGTATACCTGAGTTTACTACTTCTGTTTCCATATACTTATTTTATAATTACTACTAATAATGTTCGACTACTTCTAATAAATTAAAAGTCATATTGTTATACGGCAACCGCATGCACTTTTTCTCCGTGTTCGTGCGATTCCTCGTGGTCGTGGTCCGATGCTCCTATAGTGAAGTAAACTACCAAGAGAATCGAGAATATCAGAGCCTGTATCACTCCCACCAATATCTCCAAAAAAAGAAAAGGAATAGGCGCGGCATAAGGGGCAAGTGCGGCAATGGATGCGAGCAAGACTTCCCCCGCCAAAATATTACCAAAAAGACGGAAAGAAAGCGAAGCTACCTTCGCGAATTCTCCCGCTATTTCTATTAGTCCCACAAAGAACGTAATCGGAGCCACTATTACGACCGTCGGGTCTTTGCGTATTTTCGTGAATACCTGCCCGAGTGCTTTCAGATTAACATATTTGTTCAGTGTTTTCCATGCCCCGACAGAGAGTATTCCAAATACGTTCGCGCCTATAACGGCCATTACCGCGAGCGCCAATGTCATATTTATATCGGCTGTGCCTCCGCGGAGAAACGGGATAAACACTTTGCCGTGTTCACCCGTCTCTATAAGCCCGAACCCTCCGAGTGGGGTAATCCCGAGCCAATTATTTATAAGAATGAAGAAGAAAACCGAGATAGCTATCGGGAAAATTTTCATTGAAAGCCTGCGGTCATTTGTCACCTGGTCGCAGAGGCCCAGGGCACCTTCGGTAACTATCTCAAAAATATTTTGCAGTTTGCCCGGAACCTCCCGGAGCTTTGAACGCAAAGCTAGAGAAAGAATTGCAATTATGGCAACCACAATCCAGCTGGTAAAAAGAGCGTTGGTAACGGCAAAATCTTTTATATGATATATCGGCTCCGCGAATAAAGTAACTTCGTGAGAAACTTCTTCCGTAGTATTTTCTATGTTTTCTGTGATTGCTACCTTACTCATAAATTATTCCGTTTTATTTTCCTCAACTTCTTTTATTTTCTTAATATAATCCTTTACTACTCTAACCATACCATAACAGGTAAAAATGAAAGCAAGCCCGGTAAGGGAAATAAAAATTACGGGCTCAGTGCCAAATTGTTTGTCCAGCATCTTTCCGAACACCAGAGCGCAGACTATTGGCACCACAATCCAGGTAGAAATCTGGGTGAATATTTCCACCCCGGCTAACCAGTTTGCCCCGGCTCGGCCTGCTTTGGAAGACTCTTTATTATTATCATTTGAATTTAAATATGCCACAAAAACAAAGCCAAAACGGCTTTAACCCAGTATAAGTGAAATAAAAAAAGTATGCAAATTTACTAATATATTTTACCTTCTTTGTTTATTTCACCTGTATAGTTATTGTGCATTATTTTTTTCACTTCTTCAATAGTTTTGGCGTGTTTGATAGCCCACATGAGTTTCACGGTAAGATTTTCCAAACTCATGTCGTATGTCTGTATAGCCCCCATTTCTAGAGCTTGTCTGCCTACTTCATAGAGATGCATCGAGGTTGCCCCTTCAAGACACTGGGTCGTAACGACAACGGGTACGTTGAGCTCCTTTGCTCTTTTAATTGCTCTTAAATATTTGTAAGCAATGTTTCCGGGACCATATCCGCGCAAAACGATTCCCTTAACACCGTTTTCCAAGAGGTGCATCAAAAGGTCTACGGGTGTGCCAGGGGTAAGACTTATAACTGCAACATTTTCTTCAAATCCAGGCATCGCTTTCAATTTATTTGCGTTTCGTTTCTTTGCCTCATCGCTCCATCTGATATCAATGCGGATTTCCCCAAGCAAATCCCAATTGATTGTTTCGAAGGCGTTTAATTTTGATTCAGATACTTTTGATGCCCGTGAACCGAGAATAATCTCTTCATCAAATACAAGCATTACTCCGGCCTTATCTCTAGTCGCAACAGAAACAGCATTAATGAAGTTTCGCCTGGCATCAGTGTCAATTTTTGCTCCCGGTATTTGTGATCCAGTCAATACAACAGGTTTACCTAAATTCTGAAGCGAATAAGACAAGGCACTTGCAGTATAAGCCATCGTGTCGGTTCCGTGAGTAATTATAAACCCGTCATATTTTGCATAATTTTTTGCAATAACCTCAGTCATTTTATCCCAATGCTTCGGTTCCATATTGGTACTATCTATGTTATCTATATATTCAACTGTTAGGTTTGAAATTGAATTAAGTTTTGGCTCCAATGTAAGAAGATTCTGAATAGCTTTTTCCCGAGGAGGTGTTTCTAATGCTCCGCTTTTGTTTTCTTCCATAACCAATGTCCCGCCACAGAAGAGTACGAGGATATTTTTTTTAGATATTTTTTTCATATTATATGTAATTTAAAAATTTAATTAGCTTCTTACAAATTTTTTTAATTCTGATGTGTCAATATTAATCAGATTATACTCTCCTCCATAAATTGAATCCAGATCTTGAGTAAGCTTATACATTCCATACAGTGTATACGTCCCCACAAGCACAGAAATCATACCGGTAAGGCTCGGGATAAAGACAACGATAAGAAGCAAATACACGATAGTGGCCTGGTGTAGTAAGGTATCATAACTCTGGGGAGTTAAGCGCACTTTCTTTGTAAGACAGAAAATTGCATCCTCCACAATATTGGAATACATCACAGAAAGGTCTGCCGGATTCGGCTCAACCCTCTTTACTATTTCATAGAGTTTTTTGTTCGCTTCGTGAATCGAAGTATTGTTACCTTTAGTGTTTTCAAGAAGATCTATAAATGTTAGCCCCCAGTTTTTTATGCTAGCTGTAGATGATTCGGTTCCCATTTGATTAAGCATGGTTTCAAGTGAATGCAGGCGGGAATAGATTCGCGCCACAGCCTCTTCAACCTGAATAAATTTATCATAACTCATACCAATCTTTTGGGAAAGAATGATGCCTAGGGCAAAACCGATAATAGCAAAAAGTTCCCCCAAATTAGTATTACTGAGCCATAAACCATTAGATTCAAGACCCCAGATGATGCCTTTCAAAGTAATAAAGACAGCAATAACCGGGGTAATAGTTTCAAGAATAGTGTTTCGATAGCGAAAAACTTTTTTAAGAAAATCACCGTAGCGGAATAATTTAAATACTCGCAGTATTCTCGCAAATCTTAGTATTCGAATAAGCCGAAAGGCTCGGAGCGCTGTTGTCCCGGTAAAACCATGAAGTACGGGCAGGAGAAGTTCGGCGTAAGCTGGCGCTATAGCCAAAAAATTAGCTACTTAATCGGCAAACCATTCATATTTAAGCTTGATGTCAAAGACACAAAGTCCTTTGATATCTTATCACAAAAAATAGAAAAAGTCAAGTGAGGTGGCTTATAAATTAAGGTCTAAAATGTAATTGATCATTTTGATTTTGACTCAAGTTTTTCTATACGGACATCAAAACCCTGAATTTTTCTATCCCTTGAAACGTTTTCTGTACTCAAAGTCGATATACTTTGTCTAAAATATTTATTGTCTTCATGTATGGTTATAATTTCTTTTAAAATCAAACCCATAATTTCGGCATTATCTGCGAAAGACTTAGCGATACTTCTCATATTGCTTTCAAAGCTCTTTTCAAAAATGCCAAACTTATGCTCTGTGAGATATTTTTCAGTTGTCTTTTTGGCTACCTTTTTCATGAATACATTCTACCAAATTTAAAAAATCAAGCAAATCAACTGGTGAGCGTTGTGTGTCTGGAAGGAATCGAACCTTCGACCTCTGTCTTATCAGGACAGCGTTCTACCACTGAACTACAGACACAAATTTTACTATCGGGGTCAGGACAGCGTTCTACTTCACCCCGCCTAGCTCAGGCGGGGCAAGCTGAACTACACGCTCATATTTACGAAGGTCGGACCTTCGTAAACTTCAAAACTGCCAGACTGAAAAACTATAACAAAAAAAACCTTTGGGGGCAAACAAAAAACGCCCATATGGACGTTTTTTGTTTTAACTAGAACCTAGTCACTAGCCCGATAGAGCTTAAGACTCTATCTGGAAATTTTTTAGTATTCTCGGCGTCCTCCTCCACCTCCGTATCCGCCATTGCCGCCGCTTGAACGCGGTGGTCGGGCTTCCATAGGGCGAGCTTCGTTGACAGTAAGTTTGCGTCCTTCGAACTCCTGGTCATTGAACATAGAAATAGCTTTGACTGCCTCTTCCTGCGTTGCCATTTCTACGAATCCAAAACCTTTTGAACGACCAGACATTTTGTCCATGATAATCACAGCGGATACTACTGATCCAGCCTGTGCGAAGAGGTCTTTCAACGCATCTTCTTGAGTGCTGTAAGGGAGTCCCCCTACATATAGCTTTGTAGCCATACTATTTACTTCTCCCGTTTTGAAAAAATCGGGCAAAAACTATTTATAAACCCTCCCAAGACGGGCGGGCGTAGAAACTCCTTTTCGCTAAATGAGACCCTACAGAAAAATCATACCATATTAAAATTGAAATGCAATTTAGAAACTAACCTTTCGTCCTTTTGGACTCATCAGGCAGGATACGCATCCTGCTAGGCTGAGAGATGTTGTTAACGGGGTTCTCTCTCAACCGCCGAACGATGTTTAGTCGTTGATGTGACGCTACTCCTCCCTCGCCGCGTAGAAGAAGAAGTTTAGCGACACCTGCAGGTACGCCAGCACAACTAGAGCGATCATGACATTGATCGTCCACGGGTGCTTGAGTACTTGGATGCCGCTGAGCGCGATTCCGAAGATGTAGACGACGGTGACGACGATCGTCACCACTGCCAATGTCCAAACTTTCTGGATCAGGTCGCTTGTGTCGAAAGTAAAAAACGACCCGACGAAGCTGAAAATCAGCCAGACCCCGCCGACCACGAACATCATTGTTCCAATCATGCCGAACTGCCAGGTGAAGACGTGAGCGACCTGCAGAGCGGTGGACGTGGAGTTCTCGATGTGCGAGTTGACCAGGTTGGCAGTGGCGAAGATCGCTCCGCAGACCAGCATGGAAATGGAGAGTATGAACACGTTGGCGCCTTTTCGAATATTCACGGTTGTATTCCTTTCTTTCTTCCTTCAATGCCTGTTTTGGAAGTATACAAGCCACGCGCTTGTCTTCTCCCGGTAAAATTCACAAGCTTTTGTGGACTTTATCGGAAGAAGACGTAAATTTTCAAAAGAACAAAACACTTCAGTATTATATCATATAATATACCCTTTTGTCAAGTAAAAAATCCTTACTTTATAAGGGTTAAAAAACAAACCTATTGAAAATAAAGGCTATTACTCCTCTTCTTCATCTCCCACAGCTCCAGATTCAATGTCAGTAATGATACCGCTAATATCCCCTTCCATTATCTTCGGCAGGTTATGCCAGGATTTTTTGATACGATGGTCAGTGACGCGGTCCTGGGAATAGTTATAGGTGCGAATTTTTTCGGAGCGGTCGCCGGAACCGATTTGACCTTTGCGAATGCCGGCATGCTTTGCTGCTTCTTTTTCTTCTTCAAGTTGCTGAAGTTTATTTGTAAGTATGAGCATCGCCTGCTCGCGGTTTGCGAGCTGGCTCCTTTCGTTCGTAGAACGCACATCAAGACCCGTCGGCTTGTGAATGATGCGCACGGCCGTCTCCACTTTGTTCACGTTCTGTCCGCCTTTGCCCCCCGATCGAGAATACTCCATTTCAAAATCTGCCGGGTTGACTACGAAATTAACTTTTTTTCTAATCGGCAACACGGCCACAGACGCAGTCGATGTATGAACTCGCCCATTTTTTTCCGTGGCGGGAATTCTCTGGACCCTGTGCACGCCTTGTTCGTAGCGCATTTTTTTATACACATTGTTATTTTTGTCTTTTCCCTTTATCTCAAAACTCGCTTCTTTATACCCATTCAGGTCACTTTTTGATTCGTAGTTTACTTTCCATTGCCACCCTTCCGCCTCGGAAAATTTTTCGTACATATGCGCAAGCTCCCACGCGAAAAGGCTGGCCTCGTCTCCGCCGGCTCCTGCTCGTACTTCCAAAACTATCTCATTCGGGAATTCTTCGGCTTCTTTATCTTTAGCCAAAATGTCTTCCACCTGTTTTTCTATCCTTTCTTTCTCTTCCTGTATGAATTTAAGTTCCTTTGCCGCCATTTCGTGCAGGCTATCATCGGAGTCCAGCATCTCCCGTACTTCGGCTTCTTCTCTCGCCAAACGTTCAAGCTCCCCGGCCAAGTAGCTGGTATTGTGATTCTTTTTTAATTCTTCTATATCCAACATAATATAAGAAGCTCCTTCTAATTTTACACTTCCGTGGGCCCCGCCGAGTACTCTCGGGAGGGAGGAGAAATGAAAAATTGGAAGGAGCGAGGTTCCTTATTTCTTAGCTTTAGCGGATGCTGCCCCCTCGGCCGTAGCCTTATGGGCGAGGCGGCGCTTATTGAAACGTTCCACACGTCCGGCCGTATCCATTATTTTTTCGTTACCAGTGTAGAAAGGATGGCAATTGCTGCAAATTTCTATTTTTATCTCGGGCATAGTGGAGCCAACCAAAAAAACCGCCCCGCAGGCGCAGGTAGCTTTCGTGTTTAAATCATATTTTGGATGTATATCTTTTTTCATAATTGATTTTAAACGAATGAAATGAGTATTAAAATCATTACCCTGTTAAATGTCCTTTGGACAAATTTTGCCCTGCAAAATTTATTTAACAGGGTAGGGAAAATCATATTCACTCTGTTTATTGATTTTCATCTAGATTATCACGAATTTACGGGGAAAGCAAATTTATGTTGGCTTGTATGGTGGTTTTTAACCTCATCACGCTGTTGCTGTAAGTGCATGTTGTGCCTCCTGACCCGTAATATCTGCAGGCGGCTTTGTGCTGAAGAGCCGCGCTTGTGCCCACCGCTCCCAAGTCCGTAAGATACATTGAGGAAGCAAAGAACGCATCCCTCGCTCCCCATGGATTAGCATCATGCCCAAGCAGATTTTTCAGCCGGCTTTCGAATAATGTCCATGTGGTAGGAATAAACTGAGCAGGCCCCATGGCTCCGCCGTATCCGGCTACTCCGGCTATCGGACAAGAAACCGCGGTTTGGCTCCATTCCAACCCAAGCTTGGCAGCAATCCTGAGGAAATCATCCACGTCTCCTTTTCTTCCAGGCATTCCCATCGGCTTCATCACGTTCGCAAAAGGAGTCCCCGTGTTCTTGCCTACGCCGGCTCCTGTGGTCTGATTTGTCAAATAACACTGACCGACGTTAGACCCCAGATTGCTTTCCTGTGTAAGTACTGCGAGAAGGAAGGCAGGCTCTATGCCAGTCAATTTTTGCGCATCGTTCGCGTAAGCAAGCGCGGTGCCGAAATCAATCTTTGTGGAAACGCCAGCTAAAGGAAACAGAGCCGCGCGTATTTTGTCAGCTTGTATTTTTTTCTCCGCGGCAAGTTTCAGGTACTCCGCTTCTTTGTTTTTTGAAATACTTAGGAGAGTCTTTTTGTCAGCTTCGGATTTGGCTACGGTTTTCTGTGCACCCTCCAGTTCTGCCTTGGCGTCGGTTTCCGCATCCTGTTTTTTTTCAAGATCTTTTTTTGCTATTTCGGTTTCAGTTTTTACTCCATTTATGATATCCACCGAATCTTTCACCGCTTCTTTGATGGAACTGTAAGATTCAAGGTCGCTGTAAAAACCGGAAAGACTATCGTCTGACAAGATAAGGTCAACCAAGGTATGTTCGTCGAATTCGTTCGTGTTGCGTAGGAGCTGGGCAAGCGACGCGTGTTCGCGCTGTATTTTACTCGAAAGCGAATTTATGGCGTGCGCTTTTTCAGTAATGTCTACTTTTAACTGGGCTATAGCTAGCGCCCGGGCTTTTATTTTTGCTTTGAGCGCGTTAATCTGGCTAGTCAGATAGTCCACATCTCCTTTCAGTGTCCCGGTCTGTTTCTGCTGTATTTTTTGCTTGTTCAATAACTCCTTCAGCTCTGCTTCTATTTGATTCAGCTGGTTTTGGCAGTACGCCTTGTCGGAAGAACTGGAAGAAGGACTGATTTTCAGGCAGTCAACTTCCGCAGACGCGTGACGCGCAGCGAAATCAACCAACAAAAAGCCGGAAATAAAAGATAATAAAAGAAAAACTATGGCCTTTTTATCCATAGTTCTTATTGTAACACATTTCCGCCTCAACGGCGGATCGCCGAGGAGGCGATTTATTTCTTTTCCTCTTCTTTAGCAGGCGCTTCGGTACCCGCCTCGCCTTCTTCCTCTTTCTTGCCTTTCTTTTCTACTTCTATGGCGGACAGGTCAACCGGAGCGACAACTTCTTCTTTTTCTTCCACCTGGACGACTATAGAAGCCACGACGTCTGTGGCGTTCGTGATAGCCACAACCCCGGCGGGTAGTTTTATATCCGAAACAACCACCGTGTCTTCCAGTGTTTCAAGTTTGGAAATATCCACGGCCAAATTATGAGGTAGGTCGGCTGGTAGCGCTTCAATTTCAATCTCGTGCAGAACTTTAACAAGGTTACCTATGGCTGTCTTTACCGCGTTTGATATGCCAGTAAATTCCAGAGGTACCTTGACCTTGATTTTTTTCTTCATATCAATAGCCAAAAAGTCCACATGTATGGGCTCATCAGTTATCGGATCTACCTGCACTTCATGTATAAGAACATCAATAGTGTTAGATCCTGCTTCGACTTTGACAGCCGAAGACTCCCCGGCATCACGCCAGATTTTTTTAAATTCCACGATTGGCACCGAAATAGAGGTTGTGGACTGACCCGCTCCGTAAAAAACAGCCGGGATACTGCCTTCCTTTCTTAAGGCATCCAATTTTACGCCTCCATCGCGTGCTTTCGCTTTAATAACAAACATAGAAAAGATTATACACGAAAAAATCGAAAAGGCAACTCTCTCCTTTTAGGGGGAGGGGTCGGAGAGGGGTTAAAAATATTTAAGGAGTTTAAACCGAATGTTTGGCTTCGTGTTCTACGGCAATATGGGCTCCTATGTATTCTTTTGTTCCTGCCTCATCGGCAGGCAGGCCCCCAGTAATTTTATTAGGAACTTTTTTACCAGGGTTAAAGATATTTTTCGGGTCAAAAATTTCCTTGATGTTCTGAAAAATACGGACAATCCTGTCTCCGTACATTTTAGGCAAATACGGCGTTCGTATAAGCCCGTCATTGTGTTCGGCGGTAATGGAACCATGATACTTCATTACCAGGTCGTAAACTTTGTCCCCCAGCTCAATAATTATTTTCGCCGTATCCAAGCGCTTGAAATCCATCAAAGGAATGATGTGAAAATTACCGTCTCCCGCGTGTCCCGCCAGGGTGTATGTAAGCTTGTATTTACTTAATATGTCATTCAAGTCCGGCAGAAATTTTGGTAAAAATTCGGGCCGCACAATAATGTCGTCGATAAACGGCGCCGTTCTCTTACCTTTTACGTGTTTACGCAGTAAGGCAAAGCTGTCCCGCCTAATATCCCAATACTTGCCTGCTTCCGTTTCGGAAGCGGTAATGTGGGTTTTGAGTTTAAATTCTTTGATTTTTTCCACCAGCGCCATGCATTTATCGTGCACTATCTTTTCATTCTCTCCCGCAAATTCCGCAAGAATAATGAGTTTCGGAAAGCCGCCGCCAAAAAAACTACCGATCATCATGAAAAACTCCGGCAGGAAGCTCCACATAAATTTAATCATTCCGAATAATCCCTTGTTTTTCAAAAAGTCGGGAAAAAATTTAACCGCCAGTTTCATTGTTTTATCATCATAAGTTTCGAGCGTTTCCGGGTCAAGCGTCAGGATCTCGTCAACCAGCCTTCCCAAAGGAGAAAGGTCCCTCATAAAAATAGCCACCAGTTTGGAGTGCTTGTTATCTGGAATAATTTTAAATGTAATTTCCGTAACAATTCCCAGGGTTCCCTGCGAACCGACAAGAAGCTTATTTAAATCGAAAGAAAATAGAGGAGAATTTTGAAGGCGGAAGGTTCCGCCCGCAGGGTGGAGTAAAGCCGAAAAATTCTTCTCTATTTTTGGTTGGCTCGGATGCAAATAATTATTTGTCTTTACTCCATCTTTCAGATGGAACCTTCCGACTGCATAATTACTTTCATCCGAGCCTTCCACGACGTTCCAAATGTAATATCCGGCGGAATTTTTATGCACATTAGGCTTAGCCTCCCTGATTTCATCTTCGTTTTCTTTTATCAGATTAAAAATGTTTTTATAAACATTTCCCTCAAAGTCATTCTGCGCGATTTTTTTATCCAACTCGTCTTTTGTAAGTGGCTTTACCAGATATTCGTTACCGTCGGCAAAAACTACCTTTGCCGACAAGATATAGTCCTCCGTTTTCCCGTATTTCAATGTACGTTCCCCTGCCGAATTGTTGCCAAACATACCACCCACCGCATTTAATGTTTTAGAGGCGGTGAAACACGGCAATATCAGCCCTTTGGCTAGAGTGATTTTTTCAAAGTCCCGGTAGAACATTCCGGGTTGAACAGATATATACGAGGTTACCAATGGATAATTCTGCTGGCGGAAAGTTCCGTCCGGAGGGTGGAGTAACGCCGAAGAATTATCCATTGGTAACGGCCCACCCACCAATTTATTCATGTAGCGGGTGAAGTCTAGGATTATGGATTCTCCTATGGCTCCGCCGGACATATCTGTACCCGCGCATCTGCAAGTTATAGCGAGATTGGGATATTTAGATTTACTTTGCTTATTCTCGTTGACCCACTTTACTAAATTTTTTACGTCCTCCGAGTCTTTTGGAAACAAAACGACAATGGGACGCACCTCAAGCAGACTCGCGTCGTGCGAGTATTTGGTAAGCGTCTCTTCGCTGTCATCTAGGTCTCCTTTGAAAAATTTTAAGATTTCTTCTTTCAACTATTTTATATGATTGAAAAGTTTTAAGCGTTCTAGAACCACTTTCTCTACTGCATCTTGAGCAGGCTTTGACACCTTGTAAGGAACAACTTCATTTGGAGAATTGATAAGAGATTTTTTAAGAGCTTCGACAAAAGCGACGCGAATTTCCGTATTGATGTGCACTGTTGAAATTCCATTTTTGATACCGTCTGTAAAATCACTATCATGTAACCCTGATCCCCCGTGGAGCACCAACGGCACGCCTGCGGATTTTCTTATTTCAGCCACAAGCTCGGTATCAATATGCGGGTTCCCACTCTTTACTATTCCGTGAATATTCCCGACAGACGGAGCAAACATGTCTATGCCAGTTTCTTCAACAAATTTTTTAGCTTCTTCCGGCTTTGTTTTAATCCCCGCGCCTTCGGGGATGCTGTCTCTAATGATTGAGCCGGAACCTATGAATCCAAGCTCGCCCTCCACTAAGATATCTCTGCCTGTCGACTTGATAACGGAGTGAGCATAATCTACACATTGTTTAGTGACTTTGACATTCTCCTCAAAGCTTAATTCCGCACCGTCTATGATGACACAATCAAATCCCGCATCAATGCATGCTTTCACTTCTTCAAATGTATGATGATGATCTGCGTTTAAGAATATCGGATAATTGTCTCGCTCACGAATCGCCCGCACCAGGGCCACTCCTTCTTCAAGTCCAACAAATTTTTCTTCTCCTCCGGAAAGACCTATAACAATAGGAGCGTTCAATTTTTTAGCAGCTCCATAAATAGCGTGCAAGCCTTCGATATTAGAAATATTAAAGTGTCCCAATGCAACTTTTTTTTCTTCCGCTTCTTTTACACATTCTCGTAGTGTTTTCATATTCTCTATTTTAACAAACTTTTTAATATTTTAATAACTATCTGGGGATTCGCGCTTCCTTTGCTCTCTTTTATCACCTTGCCTACGAGAGACATTATGGCATTCTCTTTGCCGGAGCGGTAAGACTCTGCCACTTCGGAGTTTTCGGAAATAATTTTTTCAGCCATTTCTTTTATAGCGCCCTCGTCGCTCTTCTGGAGCATATTCTTATCAATGGCGATTTTCATCGGCGAATCACCCACCCTCGTCATCTCGGACAGAATATCCTTAGCCGCGCGGGAGCTTATGAGCGATTCTTTTATCATAGACGCGAGTTCCGCCATGTTTTTGGCGCTAGGCATTTCCGCTTCGGGATTGGTTTTTTTTATGCCGATAAAGTCCGTGGTTATATAATTTGAGGCTATTTTTATTTTTTCCGCATCCTCCAGGATTCTAGCTATATCTTCAAACCACGAGCCGAGAGTAATGTCGTTTATGTAAACTTCCGTATCTTCGTCTTTGATGCCAAAACCATTTTTGTACCTGGCTCTTTTTTGGGCGGGCAATTCGGGAAGCTCGCGCTTCATTTTTTCCAAGTCGAAGGCTTCATGTAGTTTCATTTTGGGCAAATCGGGGTCCGGAAAATACCTGTAATCTTCGCTAGATTCTTTTTTCCTCTGTGAAAAAGTCGATTGTTTCCCCTCGTCCCATCCGCGGGTTTCCTGCACTATCTCGCCGACCCTGCCTGTTTCCATTAACTCGGTCATTCTGTCAATCTCATATTTTATGGCGCGTTCAACGCTTCTAAAAGAGTTTAGATTTTTTACTTCTACCTTTGTCCCTAAAACTTTCCTGTCCGGCGATATGGAAATATTCGCCTCCACCCTCATTTCGCCTTTTTCCATGTTGGCTTCGGATACTCCGAGATACCAAAGTATAAGCTGCAGCTCTTTTGCGAACCTGGAAGCTTTTTTGGCCATTTCTTCTGCGGTGTCAAACGTATGCGCTTCGGTTACGAGCTCCATCAAGGGCACCCCTGCGCGGTTGAAATCAATAAGGGAATACCCGGTTTCGGACGTTGGACGTCCGGCATTCGGACGTCCAACGTCCGAAGCTTCTTCTCTGTGTTTGTTGTTGGCGGTGTCTTCCTCTAAATGCACACGAGTTACATCCATATCCGCCAAGCGCCCGCCTTTGACTATGGGGTATTTGTACTGAGAAATCTGGTATCCCTTTGGAATGTCGGGATAAAAATAATTCTTTCGGTCAAACTCGGAAAAGTCCGCGATCTCTCCATCGATAGCCAAGCCCACTTTTATCACATTTTCTATCGCTTTTTTATTAGGTACCGGAAGAGCTCCTGGATGTGCCATGCAAACAGGGCAAACGTTCACATTCGGACGCTCTTCATCCGGGTCGTTTTTGCAAGCGCAGAACATCTTGGTTAGTGTTTTTAACTCAGCATGTATCTCTAACCCAATTGTATAAAAATATTTCATATATTTAGCTCCGCGCCTGCCCCGTAGCGAGTTTTGCTCTGCTACTGGGGTGTATTTCAAGGCCTATTGTTGGGTAATATTTGTTTTGCATTATAAAATATTTACAGCTTCCCTCGGCCATAGCCATACGGGCGAGGCTTTAAAATTTTCGCTAGTTCATCGTTTAACTTCTTTACCATTTTATCATCATACAGCGAAAGAGTAAAAACTTTCCCGGATATCTTTCCGAATTCTTTGGCAACTTTTGCAACTATTTTTTGGTCTTTCACCACGTCGGTCTTGGTTAAAATAATTATTTCTTTTTTAGACGAGAGCCCTCCTTCTCCCAAGTTTAGTTTTTTATCGTATCTTTCTAGCTCCTTGCGTATCTCTTTATACGCTTTTATCATCCCGGCCGGGCTGGAAGATTTTAAGTTTTCAAACGATACGAGGTGCGCGAGCATCTTTGTACGCTTGATGTGCCGCAAAAATTTAACACCGAGACCTTTGCCTTCGGAAGCTCCTTCGATGATTCCCGGGATGTCCGCTATGATATACCCGTAAAAATCTCCCAAATTCGGGTCAAGCGTGGTAAAAGCGTAATCACCCACCTTGGCTTCTGCGTTGGTAAGCGCGTTTAACAAAGAGGACTTTCCTGCGTTAGGTAATCCGATAAACCCAATATCGGCAAACAGCTCAAGCTCAATCTTAAAATTTCCTTTTTCTCCGAGGGCTCCCGGACGGGCTTCTTTCGGAGTGGTATTCACCGAGCTTTTAAAATGCTCGTTTCCGAATCCACCGTATCCGCCTTTCAGGACCAGAAACTTCTCGCCCTCATGTGATAACTGCCAGGTCTCGTCGGTATCAAGGTTCGTAACTATGGAGCCTACGGGTAAATCCAGGGAAAAATCCTCGCCGTTTTTGCCGTGCAGACTCTTGTTACTGCCGTCTTCCCCGCGCCCGGCAATAAAACTTTTTTTTGCTTTGTATTTGGAAAGGATATGAATATCACGCACTGCCCGTATAAAAAAATCGCCGCCGCGTCCCGCGTCCCCGCCGGACGGTCCGCCCTTGGGCACGAATTTTTCCCTCCTAAAACGCACGACTCCGTCGCCGCCGCGTCCAGCCTCCGCTTCAAATTTCATTTCATCTATAAATGCCATAACTGTTTGTTATTTGGATTCTACAGCAATTTGCGCCAATTTAACAGCCCCAACTTTAGACTTGGCGGCGCAGAGGAATAGGGCGCGGTGGCAAAATAGGGCGTCCTCTACCCCGGTAATTTTTTGAAGTTCTTCTTCCCCGGCTCCGGCCCAGGATGCGGGCAGGTTTTTCCTGTTATTGAAAGTTCCCATATTTACCCGTATGGCTTTTACGCCCCAGTTGCCGCCAGTTCTCCTAGGATAAACCGCAAAAAGCGGCTCCGGGAACGCGCTTAATATATACTCGAAAGGATAGTTTTTATCTAAGACGATTATTCTCTTATCTTCCGAGCTGTCATACGCCTCTTTTACAGCCTCGTCGGCTTCTACCATGTCCTTTGCCTGGATTATTTCACGAGACAAAACCATTCTTGCCATTTCCACGCATTTCAAAAACACATCGTCTATGTTTACACCTTCTTCCTTCCAGGTAGGATGCATGGCGAAAAAAATATTTTGTATATAGTAAGGTTTTACTTCGTACTTGTTTTCCACTAGGTCAAATCCGTTGTCCCAGGCATCAATCGGCACGCACAGACGCTTATTTATGACTTCAGCCTCTTTCTCTCCGCCGGCTATTATCTCCCCAAATTTTTTCCAGACGAGGCCGAACGCTGCATATTCAATATTGTGAGGACCCTTGCCAGCGCCTCCTTTTTGGTGATGGTCAAACAAATTCTTCTCTTCGTCATAAACGCCCCCGACGTCAAAAACATACTTTTCGTCTTTGTTGCCCGTATTTATGACCTCGGGGTCGCGGGTCCGGATTATCTCAAAGCTCTTGCCCTCTTTTTCGAGCATCATGGAAATAGCCGCCGCCGCGAATATGTCGTCCGCGTGGAAGGAGCCGTCGTGGGTTATTAATTTTTTATTGTTGTTGTTCTCCATGGAATTCTTCAAACAGCTCATATAGCCAGCTTACCAGTTTATCAAATAAAACGAATATAATAAAGAGCAGCAGGACTACTGCAAGGAATTTCCATATATCCCTGCTTACATTGAGCGCGGTAAAACTGAAAAAGTATCCTATGGATAATAGAAGCGGCGCCCATATCAGAGTAGCGGATATCTCGGCCTTTAAAAATTTCTTGTAACTTATCTTCTCGTAACCCGAAAAAATGATGACTATGTTGTTCGCGCTTATTATAAATTTGGAAATAAATATGGACCAAAAGGGTTTTGTCTTAAATTTTGGCAAAATGCTGTAAACACGTTTTTGCATGTACCGGAAAAAGGCGTTGTGGCGGTACTTCTTATAGAGAAATTCTCCGAGCGCATACCCCGCGAAGGTTTTAGTGAAGGCGCCCAAAAGAATGAACATGAGCACGAACCACGGATTTAAAGCCCCCAGGTGCGCCAGGATGCCAGCTGAAATAACAATGACTTCGCCTTCAAATATCAGTCCCACAAAAATGATGGCATAGGTAAGTACTTGGTGGTGCTCGACTAACCTCGTTAAAAGATTTATCGTATGCATGACTGATTTTAAAGGAACTTAGTGACTATTAAAACAGGCACCCTGTTAAATAAATTTTTGAAAGAAAAATTTGCCCGAAGGGCATTTAACAGGGTAATAAAAATTATATTCATTTTTCTCATTAATTTTTAATTAAAACAGCGAGTCCACGGCTTCTTTGACGACTCCCCCGTCGGCTTTACCTTTCAGTTCTTTCATCAAAGCCGACATCAGCATGCCTTTTTTGGAAGGGTCGGTTATGCCAAGCTCTTCTTTTTTTGCTTTGGCGAGAGTTTCCACTTCGCTTTTTTCCATCAGTTTGGGTAAAAATGTTTCCAATATTCGGAGCTGGGCTTCTTCCACTTTTACCAAATCTCCACGAGAGCCTTTCCTGAACTGCTCTATGGAGTCTTTTCTTTGTTTGGCGAGGCGAGCAATGACAGCCAGGACTTCCTCGTCCCCTAGCATTTCCTGAGGCGTACGGCTTTTTGAGACCAATTCGTTGGTAAAAGCGGCCACCATCCCCCTGTATGTCTCCAGCTTGATACTGTCATGCGCCATCATGGCTTCTTTTATTCCGTTTTTTATTTGTTCGTGTAGCATAAAAATTATATTTCTGGATAAATTATATCAAAACTGTGTTAAAATAGCACTATGTCCAAGCTAATATTTTTTGACACAGAGACCACCGGCAATACGGAAAAGGATTTTTTGGTGCAAATCGCGTTTAAGCACGAGGATGAAAGTTTTACCGAGCTTTATAAGCCAGAAACAAAAATTCCTCCTGAAGCTTCTGCTATCCATCACATCACAAACAAGATGGTCGCGGACAAGCCGACCTTTAAAGAAAGCACCGACCAGCCGGTAATCAAAAAACTTTTTGAAGATAAAGAAACTGTCGTGGTCGCCCACAACGCCCCCTTTGACCTGATGATAATCGAAAAGGAAGATATAAAACCGAATAAATTTATCTGCACTTTGCGGGTCGCAAGAGAACTCGATACTGAAGGAAAAATCGAAAGGTATAATTTGCAATATCTCCGGTATTTGCTTGACCTTGATGTGGAAGCTATGGCGCACGATGCATTGGGCGACGTTCTGGTCCTGGAAAAACTTTTTGAAAGATTAAAGAAAAAATTGATGGAAGAATCCGCCGGCCGGCGGATGAACGAAAACGAAGCCATAGAAAGAATGATTGAAATTTCTTCACACCCATCTCTTCTCCGAAGTTTTAGTTTCGGCAAACATAACGGCAAAAAACTGGAAGAAGTGCTCTCAAGCGACCGGGGCTACTTGGAGTGGCTACTGGCGCAGAAGCTCGAATCCGACCAGATAGAGGACGATTGGATATATACCCTGAAGCATCACTTGAAAAAATAGGATTTTTGTGTAGGATAGTAAGGAAGTACAAATCCAAAAGCGTGGGAGATAGTAATTTCAATGGTGAAGGACGGGCATTACATTAAACTATTTGAAAGGGACGGAAAGATCTGGGCACTCGTATATGACTCCAAGGAAAGCGTTCGCAAGGACATGTCTCTTGGAGAATTCGAGATCTCGAAGGTTGTAGCCAGGAAATTGGAAAAGACCCTCGAGAGGAAAATCCCCAATTTCCATCTCATCCCTATCTGCGATATGCCACACATCCGCCGCGCTATCGCCAAGAAGAAGTAAGCCACAACCACCGGAGGGCCATCGCTCTCGCGGTAGTTTCCTCTTTATAGTCAAATTTTTCTTTCTAAACTTAAAATGCTAAAATAAACACATGGAAAATGTTCTCGCAATAATATTAGGCTTAGCCATCGGAGGCATTGTGGTATATTTTATTTTTGGTAAAAAGAAAGAGGAGAAAAAAGATGACCTTGGGCTCCAACTAATACTCACCCAATTGAACGAACTTTCCCGCACCGTGGATAATAAAATCGGCGAATCGCACAAGCAAGTAAATGAAAGCCTTAAATTCCACTCCAGTGAATCCAATAAGATAATACGGGACGTGACGGAACGGCTAACCCGGCTGGACGAGACCAACAAACAAGTCATATCTTTCGCCGACCAGTTGCAAAGCCTGGAAAATATTTTGAAAAACCCGAAACAACGCGGGATACTCGGCGAATATTATCTGGAAACTGTTTTGAAAAACGTACTGCCTCCCGAGAGCTACCAGATGCAGTATGAATTCCCAGATAAATCCATCGTGGATGCCGTAGTTTTTGTGAAAGACAAAATCATTCCCATAGATTCGAAATTTTCCCTGGAGAATTATAATAAAATGGTTGAGGAACGAGACTCTGTGGAAAAAAAGAGGCTTGAAGGTATTTTTGTCGGAGACCTAAAAAATAGAATTCTCGAGACTTCAAAATACATACAGCCCACTAAAGGGACTACGGACTTCGCATTCATGTTCATTCCGCACGAAGCTATTTACTATGACTTAATCACAAATAAAGTGGGCGCGAGTGAAGATAATGAAAATCTAATCCAGCGCGCGGCAGGAAAATATAAAGTCATCATTACTTCTCCTACTTCTTTCCTCGCCTACTTGCAGACCGTCTTGCAAGGACTAAAGGCTTTGCAAATAGAAGAGTCCGCAAAAGAAATAATCAAAAAAGTGGAAGACCTCGGCAAGCATTTAAAATCTTATGATGAATACCACAATAAGCTCGGCAATGCCCTAGGCACCGTGGTAAACCATTATAATGCTTCCAATAAAGAATTAAAAAAGATAGATAAGGATGTGCTTCGCATAGCGGGCTCTTCGCCAGAGCTTTCCCTTTTGGAAGTAGAAAAGCCTAAAATAGAGGACTAAAACGAGTGCAGGGCAGTAACACGATGGTTACTGCCCTGTAGAGCGATTGCTCGATAGATTCTCCTTTCTGTTCGCTAGCCGGCGAACACGGTTGTCTTGTTAGTCGAGATAGAAGAGCTTGAATACCCGCTCCACCACCAGGCGCCCGTCGACGACAGACCACATGTTGATGGGAAGCCAGAGAGCCGGTTTCTCGGATCTCGGCGCAGGCACCGCTTCGAAGAGTGGTGTGAATGTGAACCCCGTCATACCCTCCTCGCGGTAGCACGGATTCATGCACGCTTCGAGCGCGATGAGCAGACGGCAAGTTCCGTCGGGAAACTTGAACATCGCGCGATACCCGAGTACCGGGGTGCTGAAACGGCGCAGGCGGGGGTAGTCGCCATAGCCGACCTTGCCCTCACCAGACACCCACCCATACTCGATCGGGCTCACGCGGACGATCTTCATCATCTCGCGACCCAGATTGATGTCGGGTCTGGTGCGGATCACCTCGCTGAGGTAGACTCTGTTCGCGTAAACCATGAAGTAGTCGATCAGAGCGTCGGACTCCGTCACGGAAATGCCGCCGGAAACGACTGGGGGCGCTGACGTCACCGGGTCTTCGTTCAGTTCGCGATCTCGCGCGATTTTACTCATCTCCTGAACGAAAAACCATACGATGGCGATGACGATGAGCGCGCCGAGAAGAACGATCAGAAAGATGATCATGTTCTCGTAGCGGCGCTCTCCGAAATCGTTAAACGGAGGATTGATGGGAATGGGCAGAGTCTTGACGCGAGGAAGCCGATCCGCGATGATGTCGGGAACTGCCATACCTGCCGGTATGCAGATCGCATCTCCGCGAAAAGGATACAGCATGACATCTGCGTTGTCGTCGGCCTTGATGATGGTTCGAGCTTCGAGACCTGGATTATCGGGTCCTTTGAGCTTTTCCCAATCAGGGCCGAAAATCTCGTACAGCCTGTCTCCGTACTGCAGGTTATATGTGGTTCCCCCGACACACGGGCCGGGAGTGAGCTGCGCAGTGGCCGACACGACCACGAACGCGACGACGAAGGTGAGCGTGAGGATATGCGCGCACTTCATGAAGTTTGTCTCCTTGTCGAACAACAATTCAGCTTGTCTGTGCACCTTCGCCATAAAGGCTAGTTATGCCAAGCCAATCTATACAAGTATACCATATTATAGGCTAATTGTCAATCTAATAATCCCTTTTAATTAAAGGGTTTTATCCCCTTTTTGCTTTCCTATTTAAAAATGTTATATTTTTGCTATTGGCCCTATCGTCTAACGGCTAGGACGGATCCTTCTCAAGGATCAAATCAGAGTTCGATTCTCTGTAGGGTCACCTGATGGGTTTCATCACTCATAAATGGCGATTTTAAGTTGTAGATACAAGCTACTTCAGGGGTTTTGATGTCTGGATAATGATAAGAGAGGTTGGACGGAAAAAGTAAGGTTCTCAAAACTCTCAAATCTTTCACATCCAAACTTTTCCAGTTCTCAGGAAGATGCTTTAGGAACTCAGTCCCTGAATCAACCACATTATCTATTTCCAGCTCAGGGGAAAGTAGTCTGCTCACTTCAGTTTTAAGTTCTGCAATTTGCAACTTAAGTTTTTCATTAGCAGGAGTAAAGTCATCACTGGGGAGCTTGTGTTCCATTACCATATCAAGAAGCTTGCTCTTTTTATCTTCCAATTCAGCTATTTTTGCATTGAGCTTTTTTTCTGCAGTGCTTACAGAGTAAAGTTCCTGTTTATGGGCAAGTTTGATTGCTTCCTTAAGAACATCAAAGTAATCATTATCAGGAGTAAGTTCTGAAAGAAATTTAGTAAAGTCTGTTTCTAAGTCAAGCTTCTTAATAGCAGTTCTTTTGGGGCAATCACCATTAGGACATCCATAGTATTGATAATACCTCCCAGTTTTACTTCTAGTTCTACCTCCAGATAAGTTCCTTCCACAACCACCACACTTTATTCCTCTTAAGGGATAATCAGGACTATCCCTATTACGAGGCAATTTTCTTTTGGCACTACCTCTTCTGCTAGAGTTGGCTTCATCAAAAAGTTCAACCGAAACTATTTGTTCATGGCTACCTTGGGTATCTACATCAAACTTTTTAATAACAACCCTTCCGCAATAGATAGGATTTTTTATAATTTTAGAAACAAGTTGTTTTGTCATCTTTAACCCATGCATACTTTTTTGTCCTGCTTTATTGACCATCGTAGCTAATTCTTTAAAAGAATATTTTCCTGTAATACGTTTCTCAAAAAGCATCTTTACTAGGGGTGCTTTTTCAGGATGAGGAGCAATAATTTTATTTCCTGTGGTATCTTTTGTGTTCACATATCCCCAAGGAGCAATACCAGGCCATAAACCTTTCTGTGCTCTAGCCTGCATTCCCTCAAAAGTCCTCTGAGACCTAACATCATTATCAAACTGAGCAAACGCAGAAAGCATTGTTTCATTCAACTTACCTGCAGGAGTATTCTCAAAAGATTCAGTAGCAGACACTAGGGTTATTCCCAATCTATTGAGATGTGCCTTGAGAGCTAAATAGTCAGCAACAGCCCTAGAAAACCTATCAACTTTATACACCACCACTCTGTCAATTTGTTTCTTGTGAACATCACAAAATCTAAGCAACTTCTGAAGTTTTGTTCTGTCTGCTGTTTTAGCAGACTCACCCTCCTCCCTAAATATTTCCAGAACTTCATGTCCTGTTCTTTTAGAGAATTCCCTGCAAGTTTTTTCTTGGTTGTCTAAACTGAAACCTAATATCTGTTCTTTTGAAGACACACGAACATAGAGGACATCATTTTTTGGTTTTTCTATTTTATTGTTTTTCATTGTTTTAATTTAATTAAACCTCTTAATCTTATAATCTCAAAATCCATAACAAAAAACTAAAATGCTAAAACTTTGTATAACCCTTGCCTTGCTGTGAAAAAAACTTTAAACAAGGTTTCCCCACTTGAGACAATAATAATTTGTTAGGAGAGCTGTTTTGGCTTCTCTCCATTGTCTTTAGAGCCCTTAGGCATCAAGTAAACAAGGGATATCAACTTTACCCAGCTATCTTTGAGGAATCTCTTTAAAGATTTCAAGCCATCAGTGTTGGTTGATAATCTTGAAACATCTGAGACAATAAGGAATTTTACCCTATTATTGCCTTCAATATATTTCAATAGTGCTTGTAGCCCCGATCTTTCAAAAGTTTTTCCAGATTTGTTTTTATCTGTAAAGATTTCTAATAGACGATATTCATTTTCACTAACATAACTTCTAATTGCTTTCTCCTGTTCCACCACACCATAACTATTCTTTGTTTCTTTAGCATGACATCTGATGTAACCTACTGCTCCTTTCTTTATAAATTCCTTAGATTTTTCCATAACTTAATTTTTTGATTAGATTTGTAATTTAATGTTTATAAAACAAAGAAACAAATCAAGGGGAATTGCTATTAGGTTGCTTGAAATCATTTACTTCCTTTATTTTTAGGCGAACAATAAACAAACCAAGCTGGTATAAATTTTCACCCATCTTCTGTAGTTCTGCCTCAGTTGCTTCAGGTTGAAGTTTCTTTAAACATTCTATTATTTTTTGAATCTCTTGGGCTTCTAACATAAAAAAGCCCCCTGTTGGGGACTTCCTTAAGTTTATATTTTGGCTTCCTTTTAAGGTCCTAACTCATCCTAATTAATAGTTTCTATATACTACTGGTTGTTCCTGACTAAATAGAGTTGGCTTTATACCTTTATTTTTCAACTTTTTATTTAAGTTTGCTATTAAGTTTTCAACAGATTTTCTTTCAATTCCTCCAATTTTCCCATCATCATCTTTTATACCTTGAATCCTTTCCCATATATCATCGTAACCAATAGCACTTCTTGGTTTAGCATCAAACATAATTTCACAGAAATAGTTATACCTTGAATTGGGTTTAATTTCTAACTTTCTTTTTCCCACAATAATTTCATTATCTCTGTAATGTGATTTCAGACTTGACTTGGAAATATCTGCATTTAAGAATGACTCAGCATTTTTCTTAAATATACCCCAATTATTTACCCATAAAATCAATGAGTCTTTCTCATCATCAATATCAACACCATTAAGTTCTTCAAAAACTCCAGTAACCATTGTCCCAATCACATTATTATAATTTGCAAAAGTCCCATTTAAAATATCTATATATGCTTCATTTGTTCCAATTTTTATATTTAAGAATCTAATTAAAGTTTTTGCTTCAGCAAATGAAACATCACAACTTTTCTCCATTGATGAAAAGGGAATTTTAACTAATGAAATTTTTGATATAGAAACAGGGAAAAGCTTGGACTGTAAAATAATCATTCTCAAAAGATTAACAATTTGCTCCTCTTGTTCTACGGTTAAACTATTTTGTTTCATTGTTACAATATTACCTATAAAAAACAATAAAATAAAGGACTAGCAAACAAACCCTTTTCTTTTATGGCTAATAGGGGTAAACTAAAAGCACAACTAAATAATAAAAGTAGCCTAAACCCTTGAGCAGTTGAGGGCATGGTGAAAGTGAAGTCCCCGTAAAAGATAATAAACTCCTAGTCAGAGTTTGCCTTTTACGGGGCTGTATCTGGAAACAGATATAGGTGGCTTAAAAACCACCAAGCTGGCTAGGAGTTTTTTGCGTTTATTATTAGCTTAAGAATTAAAATTATGGACTGGACATTGGTTATTCTTATTGTTTCTGTTCTATGGGTTGGTTATAGAGTTGAGAAGCTACATGATTTCTTTATTGATTGGAAAATAGATTTAGAAGAACATTTTGGTTTAAATAAAAATGATTCAAATAATTATGAATAAAATTACAAAATATGGAGGATTGTTATTGATTATAATTTTAGTTGTATCTTTGTATTACAATTTTAAAACTAGTAATTCACCAGCACAAATTTCAAAAACCAAAGAAGTTAGTTTTGAACAGAAACAAGAATGTGCAATCTATAAAAAACAAATTGAAGATAAATTTGAAAAAAATAATAATGGAGAAATTGCAGTAGAATATTATTACTTTGATAGAATATTTTATAGTCCCAAAGAAGATTCTTGTTTGTATGTATATAGTGGACAATTTGGTCTAAAGGCTAATGAACGCTATAGAATGTTATATTTAGCGGATGCTCTTTCTGGTGATATTCTTTATCAAAAGACCGTGGTAAGAGAGGGTAAAGTATTATTTGAAGAAGAAAATGATTTCAATGTAAATGCGAGAAGTTATGAAACTCAATGAATAAAATTCTAAAATATAGTTGGTGGTTATTGATTATAATTCCCTTAGTATTTGCTTTTGGAGTGTATCTAAAATATGGGATTACCTCAAAGCAACCAAAGGAGGAAACTCCAATATATTCACCTCAAGAAATGAAGGACGCAATTAGTTATTACAACAAGTCAGAGGAATTTGAAAAAGCCCTAGTATTAGCCAAAGAATATGTATCACAATACCCTGAGGACATGGAAGGATGGATACATAGAGGGTATGCCTATATGGGTATGGAGAATTGCACAGAAGCATCTGCAAACTTTTATCATGCTTCAGTAAATGGGTATGAAGAAGCTACTGAATTGCTTACATATGTTTCCAACAGCGATATTTGTAAAATGGATTAATAACCCAATAACCCAAATTAAGCTAGAATGCTTAAATGCTTAGGCTGTAAATTTGTTTAATTTAACAAAATAACAAATTTTGCTCAATTGTCTAAATTGGTTAATATACTAACTATACTTACTCTGTAAATTTGCTTTATAAAGCAAATAAAGCAAAAATGGGTTATAAACCCAAAAAACCAAAAACTATGTTAATAAACAATAAAACAATGTTATTAACATAAAAACATAAGCACTGGAAAGTTGATTATAAATCAATTTAATCAAAACTAGTAAAAAGCTCGTATTTATGGTATAAACATGACTAATGATTAGTCTTTTTGAACAATATGGTATAAAAAAGAGCCAAAAGGATGTTGATTTTGTGGTTCCTTTTCTTGATATAGACCGTAGATACTTTTTGGATCCGGCTCTTATAAGGTTTTCCGACTCAAAACTTCTCAAAGAATGGAACGATGAAATTGTTGAATTTCTCAAATTGATTAAGCAAGTAATGCATGGAGGAGATGTAAAAAAGTTAGTTAATTTACTAAGCATAGGAGAGGCAAATGATATAGGTCTAGGGTATTGTGCGAAAGGTATAAGAGGTAGTGGAGTTGGCGATGAAATTTCAAAAAACATTCTAAAAATTCTTAGCCAAAATCCGGAATTTAAAAGACGTGGTCTTATAAGATTAGAAGAACTTCAATGGATGGATGTTGATATTGGACCTGATAGGATTAGTGATTTAGCAGTAAATATTCTTAAAAGACACATAATTAAGTACACGCAACAACAATGCAGAAAGCATGGTATACCAATGGAAGAAGTGAGAGTACAGAAAGTATTTTTACCTGACCAACTTAGCTGGGGCTTTATAAAAACAAAACTCCCAGTTAATCCTCTTGTGGTAGTTAGAGATGTATTTAATCCACACCCCCCAGTTTTATTAGTACCAAAAGAAATTGTGAAACCTCTTCCTCTATTCCTAAACTACACTGATTTTTATGGATTTATAGAATCAGAAAGAAAAGTAAAATTTAGCCATACTAAAGCAAAAGAACTTGTTACTAAAAATGTAATAGCGAATCCAAAACTTTCAGAACAATATATAAAGTTCAGAGAAGCTGAGAGCGATAAACTTTTAAGACCCAACTTTGATGAAAAAGCTCTTGTGGAAGTTGAAAAATTATCAACCATCCAAACTGGCAAGAAACAAGCAAATGAATACAGAGCTACGGTAGCAGTTATCCTTCAGGCAATATTTCCAAAGTTAATACTTTTTGCAGAAGAAAAAAGAACATTACTTGGAGATAAACAAAGAGACATCATTCTTCAAAATAAATATACATTAGCTGGTAATATCTTTACTACACTAAAAAATCAATATCACGCTGGTCATATTGTGGTTGATGCTAAAAATACTGATGATGTCACCCCAGATGACATAGCAAGAGTAGCTTCATATCTTAATGATAAAATTGGCATGGTTGGATTTATAGCTTCAAGAAAAAAGGCTGACAACAGACTTCTGAAACAAGCAAAGGCATATTTTAACGATGAGGGTAAGGTCATCTTGTTTATTTGTGACGAAGATTTGAAGCGATGGTTAAACGGTCAATCTAAGATTGAGCACAGCACAGGAGAAGACATATCAACATGGGATGCAGAAAAGAGTATAGATAATAAGTATTCTGATTTAGTCTCCTCATAACATTTATAGACAAAGTTAAAGGAAGAATGTATTATGTTAAAACATGAATACAAGTTCACCAAAAAAGTTTGTAGTAGCAAAAAAGGATATTAAAATCTCAGATTCTACTTTGATACAAAAGGACGATGTGGGTATTATTACAACGGAAGAAAATACACCATTTTTTATAAGACTTTGGCAAAAAGCTTCCTTAAATAAAAAAGATTATGAAGTTTTTGATGAAGAAAAAACAGGAGATGCCTTCCCTAAAAAGATTTGTAATGTTTGTCACAAACTTCTAGATACAACTTTATTTGATAGAAATCAAAATGGTATAAATAACAGACCTGTTAGAAGACCATCATGTAAAAATTGTAGAAAGATCCTTGATGGACTACACATGAAGCCAAAACAAAGAAGTACTTGGCTGAAGAATAAACCGTCCCATGAACCATTTGAATGTCCTATTTGTGGTAAAAAAACCATAGCCAATGTCACAAGTAAAATAGTTCTTGACCACAACCACCGCACAGGAGAACCGAGAGCTTGGATATGTGATAGTTGCAATACAGGGATAGGAAGATTCAAAGACGATATTGCTATTATACAGAGGGCAATTAAATTCCTAGAGTAGGTGTTAACCCCTTGAGTCTCTTTTTAGCCAACTCAACATATTCTTTTGATACATCACAACCTAGATAAGACCTGTGATTCTTTACTGCCATTTTGCAAGTTGTCCCAGAGCCACACATTGGATCAAATACTATATCTCCTTTATTAGTCCAAGAAAGAATATGGTCTTCAGCTAGTTTTTCTGGAAAGATTGCAGGATGCTCAAAAGCAATCTTATCACTTGTTGAACCTCCGTAGCCAACTGCATATTCCCAAATATTTATCATTGTTTTCTCTGGTTTAAGTTCACCTAAAACTTTCCTATTGACTCCATCAGAGCCCTTATTAACTGGAAGCATTTCTTTCCCTTGCCTTATGGTTTTAACTTTCAATGGGTTAAAGGTCTTTGGTGTGCCTTTACTAAGTACAAGCATAAACTCAAAACAATTTGTATATGCATTTGTTCTCATAAAAGGAGTATTCTTCTTTTTGTAAATCATTACATCATGCACATTAAAACCAACTTCTTGAAAGAACAGAGCTTGTTTAAAGCTGGTGAGACTTTTGTTTCCTTTTTTAATTTTATCTCCAACCACCCAAACTACCACCCCACCCTTTTTTGTAACTCTAAATAGCCCTTTAGCAATAGACTCAAAATCAAAACTATAACCCTTATAGTCTCTTAATTCATCATAAGGAGGCGAAGTGACAGTTAAATCAACTGAATTTGGCTCCATAGAATTCATAAATTCAACACAATCAGCGAAGTAAATATTATTTGATTTGACTTTTTTTACCATAAGGCGATTTTAACATATTTTAATACCATTAGCTCAATTTTAGATTACTAATACTACATTTTAATACCATTAGGGGATGAACTCCTTAAGTGTTTCTTGTTGTAAACCTTCATAAATTAAAGGTTTTTCAAAGTGTGATATTATATTAGCAAGGTCATGAAAGAAATTTACAAAGGGTTTTGGGTCAGGTATCATTAAGGTCACATAAAAGAGATTTTTTGTTTTCCAATACCTTAAATCCATTTCTACACTTATATTTCATTGTTTCTTCGGAAACTGTAAGTTCGGAAAAGATTTTTGTAATTATTCTCTGTTTTTCGGGGGCTTTTGCCAGCGTGTAATATAAATAAGCATCTTCTAAAAGTTCGGAAAGAAACACAACGTCCTTTACCACTTCACGCATTGACACATCACAATTTTCTTCTTCCTTGCGGATATTCTCAACTTTTTGGGCAATATCAGCTTCCTCGGCTAAATAATCTTCCCCAGAATAAACCCCGTTTTTAAGTAGAGAAAGCTTATTATTACGCAAGTAAGAAAGGTCCTCGTTTAACTTGCGTTTCTGCCTTTCTAGCTCTTTAATTTTTACTACCCGGCTTTCCTCAAGGGTAGAAACCTCATTTCTTACTTGGCGATCAATATCTTCAAGTTCCTCTTTTGTAAAAACCATTTTAAACATAATTTCCCCAACCTTTGCTTCTATAAAATCCGAGTTAATGTTTCTGTTAGTATTCGTGCATTCCCTAGCACAGCGTGCCCCATAATATTCAATGCCTTTTTGTTCATACGGCGTATATACCCGCCCACAGCTATCGCACCTTACCATACCCCTATAAGCGTAATAGAGCTTATTTTTATAATGAATGCTAACTTTTCTATGTTTTAGAAGGGATTGCACTCGGTAAAACAAATCTTCGCTTACAAGCGGCTGGTGGCTAATGCTATCAACGTAAATACCGTTATTGCCCAGCACCTTTCCTATATAGAAAGAGTTAGTAAGTATCTTATGGATATAATTGAAGGTAATGGGGCGAGTTATGGGATCAATTTTTACTTCCTCGTCCCGAAGCATCTCTTCCGAAGTTCTTTTTCTTCTTACGGGCCGCGTAGTTAAACCATTTTCATTGGCCCACTTGGTAAGGTCGGCAAGGGACCATGTTCCCTCTGAATATTTCTCAAAAATTTGTTTTACCAACGGTGCCCGTATTGGGTCAAATGGCTTATCGCGTGGATCGCCATTATTTTCATATCCAATAGGGGCTCGGTAAGTGCAAATACCTTCGCTTCGCAGTTTCTTATTTGTGTTCCTTACTTTCTCGCTGGTATTTCGTGAGTGGTGCTGTGCGAACATACCATCTACGTCTTTATGCAATTCCCCGGCACTGGTGTCATCATATTTTGTTTGCACGAACTGAATATCTACATCCTTAAATTTCATTAGCTTTCGTATGACATTGTCATCATTTTTATTCCGACTTGCACGGTCCCAGCAAAGAAATATTACACCTTTAAATTCACCCCTTATAAGAGAATGAACTAGTTTTTCAAATTTTGGCCTTTCTATGCGGTATTGAATGCGGCCATCCTCGCCTATATCAAGTTGGTCATCTTCCTTAAAGCCGGTGTGCCTTTCGTTTATTATTCCACCTTTACAGAACCCCGGAATATCTACCTTGGTGGCAACGGGCAACCTTTCTCTTTTTGCAAACTTAATAGCTTCTGTGCTCTGGTAAGCAATTGAATTTTTCTGATTATCCACGTCATCGGTGCTTTTCCGATTGTAAATCAGGTATAAATCTTTAAATGGTTTTTCAAGTTTTTCTTTTCGCATACGGTTTATATTTTAACATATGCCCCTTTCTCATAGCGAGCACAAGTTTCTTGCGTTGTTTTTCTATTGATACGCCTTCTCTGATAAGGCGAGCCCTTATTTCTCGTAAAACGTCCCCAAGAGCGGAGATATTTTTTATCTCTTCGCTGTTGTATAGAAATTGCCGAGCAGTAGTTGTCGTTGTTTTTCCGGGCTGCATAAAAGCCCGTTCTTCACTTACAAAACAAAATAGGCCAGCTTTTTGCTGACCTATTTTTATTACAATAACAAAAGTGGATCGGCAAATTAGAGTAATTCCCGACCCGCTTCCATCATTGTATTGATGTCACGACGATGTCCTCATATATAAGGCTACAAGCCTATTTAAAAATAAAGAACGGTATTTACACTATAATTCCTGCCGAAAAAACCCACAAGTGCCCCCTGTTGATATCTCATAGGTTTCCCCGGAGAAAGTAATCCCTGTTATTTACCCACAACCCATTCCATAGCGGTCCAGCCCGAACGAAGCACTTTGTCTTCGTCCACTTTTCTTACCCCTTCAAGAATGCGGACCCTTCTTACCCCATAACCCTGATCTAAAACCTGAACCTTGGTCCCGTTGCTTACACAAAAGGCCCCCGGAATTTCCAACAGCCCGATGAAATCATTTGCCAAGAGGGCCTTTCCGACCTGGCCAAATTCTTCTTTGGTTGACCCAAGGCAAATAACGGAAGTTGGATCAGTAGTATTAGGCAAACGAAGAAATGCGGTATCGCCAACTTTAACGGAAGTGTCGGTTGCAGTTGTTGGGGTCGGACTTGGGGAAACAGTAGTTGCCGGGGAACTAGTGGTAGAAGATCCGGCTTTTACAAAACCTATGAATACAAGAAAAAGAAGAATAACCGCTGTTATCTTTTTGCCTGGGGTCCATACATACATTTTTCCCTGGCAGTTCGGGCAGCGAGTGGCCCCGGCGTCTATTTCCGTTTTGCAATGTGGGCATTTCTTTACACCTTTTTGGTTGACTTCGTATTCTTTAAATCTATGCCAGAGATATACAGTTATAACGAAGGGAATGGCTACATACCAGGCGACCACCAAACCAATTAAGAATATTACTAATAGAACTGTATTTTTCGCCGGACTTTTTTTGTAAAAGTTTACAGCATTTTTTACAATGTTCATGCCTTTATTCTTTTGCGGTTTTATTTATAAACCAGCAGTAGAACGCAAAAATCCCACCACTAGAGATGGCCCGAGGGCCTATGCAAGTTTCCCTGCATAACGTCGTAAACGCACCCTAATGATGGGGTTTTTGTTTACGACGATTTTATGCCATGCCGCCAATTTCTCAGCGGTTTAGGCAACCTTTTTATTTAATTGTGATTAAATCATACCGCAAAACCATATACTATGCTACATGCCCCACCTGGACCGCTATTTTCGCTGCTAGGTGCGTGAATATACTAAAACGCCCTTTGGGCCATTAACAAAACAAACCCACGTAGTGCGGGTTCTAGTGGCAAAGACATTTTTTTACTTTCGCCGCGAAACCTTTTATATTTTGAAAAAGAAAAACCCGCGAGAAGTTTCCTTTTCACGGGTTGTGCAAACCCCGCAAAAAAAGAATTGCTTGGTTTGCGTTTGCAAACGATGTTTTGAAAGAGCTTTCCAGCCCCACCCCGCCGACTTATTCCGCCGACGGGGTGGTTGTGGAGATCCGTCTTCCGGACGTCAGAGGGAGTTCAGCATCGCGACGAGCTTGTCGCCGTCATACTGACCCTTACTCATGTTGGCCATGCCTTTCGGGGTAAAAGCCATGCCTGAAAGGCTGACCACCTTCCGGCCTTCCTCGAAAAGCTCGATGGCCCACTCGGTGGCATCGACGGGACCAACGCGTCCGTCGCAGATGAAGTAATCGAACGGTTCGCTGTCTGCTGCCTGTTTCGCAGCGGGCAGAGTGTCGAACGAGCTTACTTCATACCCCGCTTCTTCAAGGTTCCTTCGGACGATATCGGTCCAGCGTGTGTCGTCCTCGACGTGGAGAACTTTCTTCTTGTCCGCCATTTTCTCATCACCCCCTTCCGGATTGAAGTGTGTTTTTGAAGAACGTTTCTGTTAATGGGTTGATAAGGACTTTCCCGCCGTCATTAAACATCTAACGGCAGGGGTTAAGAAAACGTTTGTGTGGTTTTCAGATCGGCATTTTGCCCGCGAGGAACTCGTCGTAGCTGACGGGATGTCCCTCGGCATCTGCACTCTGTCCGACCATGCGAACCGTTTTGACATCGGTCCGCGTCTTGCGTTCGGTGAAGGGCGTGTAATCGAATTCGATTTTGTGGTTGCCGGTGCCTTTGCAGGTCCAGCAAACGTTTCCGACACCTTCCGGCTCGAAGTTGCCGATGAACACGCCCGTTCCTTCGCAAGATCCACACAACGCTTCAACGCTGATGGTCTTTTTCATGTCTACCCCCTTCAGCTTTATTTTAACACAAACTTACCACCCTGTCCAGTGTTTTGCGATCAAATTTTTTACACCCTTTCTAAAGAGGAAGAAGGAAGTTTTATAACATGGCCCTGGTAAGGTCCAGTTCGGAACATTCCTTTTATTTCCACCTGCCTATTTTCAAACAGGCCCATATCAAGTTCAGTTCTTAAAAGAGCCAATTCCAGTTGGGCCAATAACTTTATGGCCGCCTGTCTTTCTTTTTCTGTTGGTTTTTGTATGCCGCATAGTTCCCGGGATTTGGGATCCCAATAAATAGTTCTCATAAGATTTTCGGACAAAACCCGGTATTTTTCTCTTACTTCCGCCAACCTGACGTTTAACTTTTTTCTGTCCGATTGAACAATAGCCCGGACCCTAATTTTATGCATTAACTTGCTCACGTATTTATCGCTAATGGAACGGCCCGTTCTTTTTTCAATCGCTTTCTGCATTCCCCGTATGGACACCATGGGATTGAGGGCAATGTTGTCCCGGATCGTGTTCAAAATGTATTCTTCTTTTTCTTCTAAAATTTTCATGTGTCGTAGTATGTCGTTCTAATTAGCAATATTTTGCTTAAAACTAAGCCCTAAATTCTGCATTTCTGTTATACTTAATTTAACCAAGGGGGCTTCCTTTAAAAGTTCGGAAAGCCAACCCTTGGGTTCACCCAAAGAAACTTCGTGGTCAGAGAGAGAAAAATGCGGGCGCGCCGAAGGCGCGCTGTGTGGTGAAGAAATTAAATCCGCCTTGCGGGTGCGGGCGAAAATGCTGGGCGGGCAAAATGAGATTGAAATAGTTTTGTTGTTTAGCGCGGGGTTCGTTCCGAAGGAACGTAGAAAATCTTTCATTTCGTGAAAATTTTCTCTGGATGCCAGAAACCCCGCGTGTTTTGAATCCAAAATCCATCTCCGCAGTGGTTCGACCCAATTCTTTCTCTCGGCTCGGGCAGATGAAGATTTCGCTTGAAGCGAGAGT
>DATDXF010000009.1:0-31840 GCA_036517215.1 Minisyncoccota bacterium
CGTAAAGGGCCGCGGGCCGCGGAATTGTCCGCCAGACAGGTCGTGAACTTCAACAAATGGAGAGTTGTTATAACTATTGATGCAGACAGTGCTAGCGAACTTACTGAAAGAAGCTTCTTCCTCAACGTCTACTCCATCCTGGGCGTATGCCTTTAGTCCCGAGGAATTTTTTTTAAAATAGGCGTTTGTAATCATTTTTATATATTATTATTCCTCATGTAATCCATACCCAGAGTTTTAAATATTTCGCTAAAATTTTCTAAAATCGTTTTCTGTCCCTTATTAAAACATACCATAAAATGGAAATAAACACTTGGCATGCCCGGGTCACCTATATCTTCCAGCCTGGACTCTATGGTAAACGCGCAAGTTTCGGGGATTTCAAAATTTTCAGTATCGATAACGATAACATGAACTCGTTTTGTCCTGATTGTTTGTCGTATTTCTTCCAAAGTGGTTCTCATAGGCAGGTCGTTTTCGAACGACCCGGGCACAGAGTGCCCCAGGTTCATGGATTGGTTTAAGTCCGAGTTCGTTGTAACCCATCTCGTTATTTTGAATTTATTATCGAATAGGCTGCCGGCGAGTGAGCATAATTCAGAAAATTTCATCCCTACGGAGGCGAGCTTCGCGATTTCAAGAATTGCGGCGTAACTGTTTTTAATGTGCTGTTTGATTTTGTCGTTCTCTCCTCGGTATATTGTAAAGCCTATGTCGCCCAGCATTCCTGTTTTCCGGTCAACTGGGGAAAAATAAATCATCCCAACACTTTCCTTTTCAAGTCTGGATGTTTCATTCGGCCAATATTCGGGCTTTCTCAGAGAATCGTATTGTAAACGCTTGAAAGGTTTTGTATCAAGTAAAACAGCCGCTCCTTTGGGCGGCGGACTATACCATCCTTCCGAAAATAATTCGTTGTGGCTTTCGACTTCCGCAAGGAATTTTTTAACGATTTCGGATTCTGTATTGCCGTCCAGGCTGACTAACGATTTCGCAAAAATTTGAGCCGTTGTTTCTCTCGTTTTAATTATTGCGTCAATCAGGTCGGCCATTTTATTTCTCCCTCGGCCGTAGCTCGTCCACGGGCGAGGCCAGGTATTTTTTATATCCAATTTCTTCCAGTTTCTCTCCTTTCTTTCTGTTGTCCTCTTCGAGCTGAAGTTTGTAAGCTATCATTTTATCTTCCAGGCTACGGTCTGATATTGCGAGCATTTGCACGGCTAGGAGCCCCGCGTTTTTACCCGCATTTATGCCAACCGTGGCGACAGGAACGCCGGGAGGCATGTTTACGGCGGACAGGAGCGAGTCCAGGCCGTCGAGTGATTTTGCTTTTACGGGTAGCGCTATGACCGGCAAGGGGCTGATAGCTGCCAAAACCCCGGCCAAATGGAAGGAGCCTCCCGCCCCGGCTATAACTATTTTCATCCCCCGGCTCGGCGCGTTAGTGATGAATTTGTGAACCAAGTTAGGCGCGCGGTGCGCGGAGGCAACCGTCATTTCATAAGCTATCCCGAATTCTTCCAAAACTTTGGCTGCCTCAGCCATTACCTCCAAATCGGAATCAGAGCCCATAATGATGCCCACGGTTGCGTTTTTCATCCCAGTATCAAAAATTTAAAAAATTATAATATGACCCTTTAACTTATCTCCGTAGATTTTGATACGGGACAGGTATGAAGCTATTTTACCATCTCAAGGGCCCTTTTGCCAATATCTTTTCTGTACTGCATTCCTTCAAAGGAAATTTTTTCCACAGCCCTGTAAGCTTTCAGCAAAGCTTCTTCCAGGCTGCTACCGGTTGCGCTGACCCCGAGCACTCTTCCCCCGCCCGTAACCAAAGTATTATTTTCCATTTTTGTGCCGGCATGGAATACCACAATATCGGGCTGCATTTCCGCTTCGTCAACTCCCGAAATTAATTTTCCTTTTTCATAGCCCCCCGGATACCCTCCGGACGCCAAAACTATCGTGCAGGCCGATAAAGCTTTCCATTTTATCTGAAGTTCGTCGAGTCTGCCGTCTATGCAGGCGTCGAAAATATCCAGGATGTCAGTCTCTAGCATCCGCATGTATGTTTGCGCCTCCGGGTCTCCAAAGCGGGCATTGAATTCAATTATTTTTGGACCACTATCTGTCAGCATCAAACTTGGATATAAGATTCCTTCAAAGGGGGTTCCTTCGTCAATCATAGCCCTCAAGGTAGGGGCAATAATTTCTTCTTCTATTCTCTTGAGCATTTCATTACCAATGAATGATAATGGAGCAACTACACCCATACCCCCGGTGTTTAAGCCCATGTCCCCCTCACCGATTCTCTTGTGGTCTTGGGCTGTCGGAAATATTTTATAATTTTTCCCATCCGAAAGTGCATGAATTGATATCTCCGGGCCAGTAAGGAATTCCTCAACAACAACCTGATTACCGGAATTACCAAATATTTTTTTTACCATAATATCTTCTAGGGTTTTTTCCGCTTGAAGTAATGTTTCGCAGATAACAACGCCTTTGCCGAAAGCAAGGCCGTCCGCTTTGACAACGACCGGCATTTGCTGTCTTGATATGTAGCCTTTTGCTATCTTGAAATCTTCGAATATCTCAAATCTCGCCGTAGGCAGGCTGTGACGCTTCATGAAATCTTTGGAAAAAGATTTTGACCACTCAAGCCGGCTTGCCACCTTCGTGGGGCCCCAGATGCGCAGGCCCGTTTTTTGGAATTCATCCACAATGCCTAGCGCAAGCGGGTCGTCCGGCAGAGCCAAAGTCAAATCAATTTTTTCTTTCTGCGCGAATTCAATAAGCTTCTCAATATCTGTCGTTTTTATGTTGACGTTTACGCCGATTTTGGCCGTTCCGGCATTTCCCGGGGCAAAATATATTTGTCCCGCGCGGGTTGACCGCAGAACTTTCCATCCTATGGCGTGTTCCCTGCCACCGCTCCCTATTATTAAAGTTTTTATTTTTTGTGTCATATTACTTAAAGTTATCCATTTTTGTTCCAAAATTCGTTAGAACATTAGAACTTATTTAATAAACCTCTTGTTGATAACATTTTTCACAGTAAACAATTTCAGGTCTGTCAGTAGCATAAGTTGTCTCAAACCCAACTTGGCATTTATCGCCTCCGTGAATATGACCTTCTTTATCACACATACATTGTCTGTGATATAAATCAGGAACATTGCGCCACTTAATTCTATCAATATGCCTGCAATTAAAACAGAGCCGAGGCAACGGTAAGTTCATTTGCTTATAGAAATCCAGCTCTTGTTTAGTGATCCGGAAAGCCGTAGCGCAGTCAGTATCACAGCCGAATGAGTGATTATTACCTTCCATGTGCTCGCACTGGATTGTTTCTTCAAGTATTTTTTCACTAACGTCTAAAATACTATCAGATAATTCACTGGCTTTAAGGGTAATGGAGTATTTTCTATCCTCTGGTTTTTTCCACCTGTATCCTTGTTTCTTGGCTTCTTCTTCGGTAATGGGAAAGTATTCAAAAGCTTGCGATTGGTTATAGCCAAAGGAACTCATATCAAAAGGAAAAAATTCTCCATATCTATACACGCGATTCTGCGCGTCTGTGTAGGGCATTTCGTCCATATGCTTTTTGATTTTTGGAAGCAGTTCAAAATACTCTTTTTTGCTGTATTGTTTATTCAAAATGCAATAATTTTTGCTTCGCAATGCCACACACCCGAAGACGTTATCTACATATTGGCAGTTTACAGAATACGCGCTTTCACTTGCGTTATTGCATTCCACTATAGCGAGAGTTTTATATATCGCTTTGCCACAACAGAGCGTTTCATACGCGAGTTCAGTCGCTTCACTTGAAGTAATATCCATTCCGTCCTTGTTTGGCGGATAGATAACACTTTGACAATGGCGCATATTTTGTGCGTTAGCCACGAAAAAGCAATTAAAAAGCTCTGTGCCGTTATATAAATAATCCCCCAAGCTACTATATACTTGAACTCGGTGCTGGTATTTGACAGGTGATTTGAGCCATAACTTTTCAGCTTCTTCGCGTGCCTTTTGTATGCCAGACCACGAATACAATTTCATTTCCGCAAGTTTCTTTTTGTATGTTTCTTTGTTGTATTGCTCATTAAAAATGCAGTAGCTTTTATTCCTCAAACCACTACAACCAAAACAATTAGTGCACCCAGCACAGTCCTGACTGAACCACGTATCAACACAGGAAACGCAATTTCGGGAAAAGAAAGTTTTATATGACTGATTGACATTTATTGAGTAATAGCAGAGTTCTCCGTCTTTAACATTCACGCAGTCAAAACATTGTTTACTGTATAACAGAGTAATGTTGTATGCGCTGTCTTCATCATAGCCACTGTCAAAGCAAAGGTAGCAATTTTTTGAAAACGCTCCAACACTGTAATCGCTATTTTTTCTGTCCATAGTCCACATCACTCCCCACGGCACTTCGTTATACAGCTCTCGGATTTGGTCAAAAAAGGGACGAGAGAAATCGTAATCTCTACCGTATTTCATAACGTCCCATTTATCACTATGCCAATAGTTATCCTCATATACTGGCATAGGGTTATCGGGTGGCATTAGTGTAAATATCTTTACTCCTGTCGCATCACAGGTTCTAAAATATGGATGGCGCATATTGCGAAATGCCATTCTGCGTATTGCTCGACACCGCCAGCAAAATGTTGGGGGTAGAATCTTTATGCGTTCCAAGAAAGCAAAATCATCCGGCTCTATCATAAAGTCCTTTTCGCAATTCTGACAATTTCGGATTTCTGATTTCATTTTATTCTAAAGTTCTAACGAATTTTAGAACTTGTAATCCTCGCTTCGTAAGTTTATGCCGTACGGAATGAAAATCACTCCTTTTCATTACGAGTCCGGCTGTTGCCATTTTCTGTATATGGGATGAGACGTTTTTGAAATCGGATTTTATTTTTTCAGATATTTCAATAATCGACAACTCAGGCTCTTTTTGTAAAAGCAAGAGGACCTGTATCCTGCGATGGCTCGCAAACCCTTTCACTATTCGTTCCAATTCTCTGTTAGTTTTCATATTCTAATATTCTATAGAACTTTAGAATTTACTGCAATTATTTGGTTAACTTTTCCAAAACTTCCACATATAATTTGTTTTCTTTTTCTTTTAGCCGGGTGTAGAGGGTTTCTACCGTGTCATTTTGCTCGATTTTTTCAAAGCACCTGCCCAGAACCGGGCCGAAATCAAAATCTAAAGTTAAAAAATGCAGAGAAGAGCCGGCAAACGCGGATTTTTGATCCAGGAAATTTTGGATTGCTTTGGTTGTGAGCATTCCCTTGTTCCAGAGAGCAAGTGTGCCGTCCGGATTTTTGACGATATCTTCGGGGGTGTCCGGTATAAGCCCGGGGTGCAAGTTCAAAATTTTATCGGGGAAAGCTAAAATTACGTCATCTAAAATAATTTGTTTCCACCCAGCCAGGCAGATAAAATCCGGGCTCAGTTTTTCCAAAAGCGGCAACAACTCCTCCTTTGCGGAACAGATTTCTATTTTTAGGTTATTTTTCCTGGCATGTTCCAGGCCCGGGGCATCCGCCTTGTCGGAAACTACGGCGCAAATCTCCGCGTTAATTTTTCTATTCTCCACTGCATGAATTATTGCCCGAAGGTTTGTTCCGGTGCCAGCGTTTGAAATGAGTACGGCTATTTTTTTGTTGTTACTCTTTTGGGACATCGTAATTTACTTCATTTTTTCGCTCTTTTAAATCAATCGAGTATTCCCCGGTAAAAAATGAGGTAGAAAGGTGGCTTTTGGGCAGACCGATTGATTTTATCAAGCCTTCCAGAGACAAATAATGAAGAGAGGTGGCTCCCAGGAATTTGCGTATCTGCTCTACTGTTTTGTTCGAAGCGATTAGGTCTTTTTGGTCCGGAGTATCAATACCGTAAAAATCCGGAAAACGCACCGGGGGCGAAGATACCAGAAAATGCACCTCGCGCGCGCCTGCCTTAAACAATGTCCTTACTATTCCCCTGCTCGTCGTTCCCCTGACGATGGAGTCGTCTATAACCACAATACTTTTGCCTTTTAGGGCTTCCTCAAGCGGTATAAGTTTTAACGCAACGCTATTTTCCCTTGATTTTTGGTCGGGCTCAATGAAAGTCCTGTGCACATATCGGTTCTTTACCAGAGCCATTTCTATGGGTATTCCTGAAACTTCACTATATCCCAAGGCTACCGGCGTAGCGGTATCCGGTACCGGCACGATAGCGTCCACTTTAATGCCATACTCTCTCGCCAGCTCCTTGCCGAAATTTTTTCTGACATTGTAAATCAGCTTTCCGTCCAGAATAGAGTCCGGGCGCGAAAAGTAAACGTATTCAAAGATGTCGTGTTTAGGATTTGCCTTGGCGAGGGTTGTGCTTTTTAATCCTTTTTCATTTATTAACACCATCTCTCCGGGATTGATTTCTCTGACAAATTTTGCGCCGATAGTTTGGAGGGCACACGTCTCGGACGCTACTACGTATCCTTTTTTCCGGCCGGTTCTTACGGTTCCGAGCACCAGCGGACGCATTCCATATTCGTCCCGCACCGCCACCAAGTTGTTTTTGTCCATCATGACCAGAGAAAAAGCTCCGGTGATAAGCGGAAAGATTTTTCGGACCGCTTCCTCGATTTTATCTCCCTTTTCGATATAAAAATTAATAGCGTCAGCGACGAGCTCGGAGTCCATACGGTTTTTCTGTAACGCCTTATTTAAAGATAAGAATTTTTGTAAAGCTTTCACGGAGGGCAGGTTGCCATTGTGCGCGAGCGCAAAGGAGTGTTCCGGATTCAAAACCGGCTGCGCGTGGTCGAGCGCTCCGCCACCGGAAGTGGAATATCTGTTGTGGCCGATCCCTATATGTCCTCTTAAATTTAAGATGTCGCGTTCTTTATAAACCTGGGCCACAAGGCCGGCGCCTTTATGGCTGCGCAGTTTCTTTCCGTCGCTCGTAGCGATACCGGAAGCTTCCTGCCCCCTGTGCTGCAGAGCGAATAGGGAGAAAAAGGCCAGCCTGGAAACAGGCAATCCCTTACCGTATATTCCTACGATTCCGCATTTTTCTCCTCGAAGTTCGTTCATTATTTATTGAAATATTTAATAGCGTTCTTAAAAATCAATAAACCAGGTGCTTCCTTTGACCCCTTTTTATTCATTTGCCACATCGGGCTTTGATGTGAAAACATCCCTCTCTCCGGATGAGGCATCATTCCCAAGACCCTGCCATTATACGCCAAAACTCCCGCAATGTCATAGTCGGAACCGTTCGGATTTTTTTCAAGGTTTTGGAATTTACAAATTTTTCCTTTTGCGTAAACCAGAGCTACTTGAGCATCTTCGACACCTTTTTCCGCCTCTATGGCGGATCGCCGACGAGGCGATTTCATTTCTTTGTATTTTTTCTCCGGAATAACATAGCGGCCTTCTCCGTGAGCTATCGGGATGGACAATTCTTTTATTCCGAGAAGCCAAGGGCTTTTACCGGCCACCTTTAGATCCACCCATCTGTCTATATATTTTCCATGCTTATTATATGTAAGACCTCCCGGCAAAATCCCTAGGTTAGTTACGATCTGGAATCCGTTACAGATGCCTATGAGCAAAGTGTCGCGGGAAAGAAATTCATTCAATTCTTTAGTTAAATGATTTTTGAATTTATTGGCGTAAGCTTTGCCGCTCCCGGTGTCGTCTCCGTACGCAAACCCCCCAGGAAAAGCGAGTATGTCGTACCCCGAAAGCATTTTTGGTTTCGCTATCAAGTCGTTTATGTGCACGATATCTGCGCTGACCTTCTCTTTTTCGCCCGCCCAGTCAAAAGCGAATTTTGTTTCTTCTTCGCAGTTGAGCCCGTAGCCGGACATTATCATAATTTTCGGCTTACCTGTCTTTTTATTTACTTTTTGCTTTTTTGTTTTCATGGTTCGACTTAACTCACCATGACCCTGAGGTTTTCTCGAATGGGTCATTTTAATATATCTCCTGCTGGTAACATTTTTCACAGTATATCATCTCCGGCCTTTCGGACGCATAAGTTGTCTTAAATTCCACTACGCATTTTTCTTGCCCGTGAAAGTGCCCATTTTTTCCGCACATGCAAGCTCTGCCCCAAAGCTTTAAAGGATTCCGAAGATTAATGCGTTTATAGTGCCGGCAATTTGGGCAATACCTCGGGATAGGTAAATTCATTCTCTTGTAGAACTTTAACTCCTCGGAAGTCACTTTGAAAGCCTCGGTGCATTGTTCCTTGCATTTACCACCATGCCCGCATCCAATGACTTTATTCACAATATCATCCGTAACTTCTTGTATGTTATCGGGGATATCTTTATTTTCGATATCGATTTTGTAATTTCTGGCTTCGCCCTCTTTCCAGTTTAAACCTTTTTCCGTCGCTTCTTCTTTGGTTAAAGGGAAATATTCTTGGGCAATTGTTTCGTTGTAAGCAAAAGGAGATAAATCACTAGGGAAAAACTCTCCATATTTATAAACTTTTCCCTTTTGGTCAACGTAAGGCATTTCATTCATATGTTTAATTATTTTTGGTAATAATTCTTCATATGCTTCTTTGGTATATTGTTTGTTTAATATGCAGTATTGTTTTTTTCTTAAACCTTCACATCCAAAAATATTTTTACAATTATGATATTCTTCGTTGTAATAAGAATCTTGGCTGTCAAAATTTCTAATACCAAAAGCTAAATTATTTCCACCAAAACTATGGGCAGTTTCATAAGAAAGCTCACTATTTACACCTTGAAATGAGTTATCATAACAATCTTTTACGTTATTTCTACAAAAAAATAAATACCTTGAGTTTTCTGTTTGTCTGGAGCTAAAAGAATTGTGGGTATTACGAGATTCAGATAAGTCATCCCCGTCAGAATTAACAGATTTGTAAATACGAGCATAGCGATGTGGAACTTTTAATTCTAAGTCTTTAAGTTTTTTTATATTTTCTAAATGCGATTTATGACTTCCTTGATTTATATCTTTAAGAATATTTTGATATTCTTCTTTGTTATATTGTACGTTCCATATATAGTATTGTTTATTTACAAGCCCTATACAACCAAAACAATTTATGCAATTTCTACAATCAACTAAATAAGAACTATCTACACAATCTAAAGAATACTGACTAAAAAATAATTTATTTACTCGTTGACATTCAAATAATTCATAACTAAATTCTATTTTTTCACAAAAAGCTATATCTAATGAATCTCTAGAATCAAACAATTGATTACCAAATAAAACCCTTTCATTATTAATTCCGCCAAATAATAAATAGCATTCTTTTAAATCTTTCCCATAATTACAGTATTCACTATTGATAAAATTTGTTTGATATAAATTAGCTTTTGGAACTCTTGTTTGTAGGGACCGAAATTGACTAAAAAAAGGTATGGAAAAATCGTATTCACGACCATAATTTATCGAATCCCATTTATCAGAGAGCCAGCACTCACGGCAATAAACAGTAAACGGTCTATCTTTATTATAGACGCTGAGAACTGATTTTTTACATAACTTACATTCACGTCTATAAAAAACTCTGTTATTTCTAAACATCAATCTTCTCTGGAATCTGCAGTCGGGGCAAAATGTCGGAGGTGGAACTTTCATCTTTTCGTAAAATCCAAAATCTTCCGGTTTTATGATGAAACCCGCTTTGCAGTTCTGGCATATTTTATTTTCGGTTTTGTATTCCATTTTTATCTACGATATAGCTGAGATTAAGTTACTAACTAATATTTGAAGTTGATTCCTTGTGGTTCTTGCAAAATCAAGGTTCTGATTAAGTGGATCAGGCACTTCCCAAAAAGTTACTTTACTGCTTTGTTTTACATATTCAGGGATATTTTCAGATGGGTTTATTACAATTATCTCCTCTGCGTAGTTAAACATTTTTGGCGTTAATTGCTTGCGCCTATGATCGGACACATCAATTCCTATCTCATCCATAACTTTAACTATATTAATATCTTTATCTTTAATTTTTTGACCTTCTCCAGTGGAATTCTCTTTAACTACTTTTGTGCCAGCGGAGATCGCAACACCTTTTCCTTTTGAAAGGTTATTAAAAATTGCTTCTGCAATCTGACTCCTCGCTACATTTCCTGCGCAAATAAATAATATCGTCATATTCGTGATTGCAGAATGATTTCTAAAGCTTTCAATGTATCTTCTTTCTTAATAATCAACTTATTTACTTTATCAAACTCCGGCATGAGTTCTATTGCTTCTTCTGTGCACGAGCAATGAACAAATAAATACGGAATCGTAAGCTGTTTTTTCTTCATTGCAAGCAAAGTTCTGTAAATCCAACCATTGCATGCATATTGGCCTGCATCTTCAGAAATTTTTGATTCAAAAGGAATGTTTGCTTTTATAAAAAGCTCCTGCATTTTTTCTACATTCCACACAGATACGTTCGTCTCCAGTTTTTCTTTTTCTGGTTGTGACGGATCAAGTCGCTGATTGTTTTCAAAAGAAGTAAGGTATTTTTCGTTATATATCCAGTTTATCCCATTTCGCTCCAAACGAAAACCCTTAGCCTCAGAAGCCATTCCAAAAGATATAATTACATCTGCACTTATTTCTTGCGCTTTTCTTGCTATTATCTCTCCAGGGTTTTCCTCCCCTTCAGTTAATAATACAACCGCAGGAAAAATCAAAGAATGAATTTCATAATCAGCAATAACCTTACCGTCTGCGTATAATGCCAACCATTTTGTTGGGCTGGTCATGTATTTTCCAAAAGTTTCCGAACCTGTAATGATTGCTTTTTTCATGGTTATTTCATGCTTTCTGAGAATTTATGATAAGCCTTGTATAAATTTTTTACAGTTGTTTCAACCACTTTATTTTTTTCGGAAATTACGAATTTTTCTTTTTTAGAAACATAGCCGAGCTTGGCATAAGGTATATTTTTTATTAGCGTTTCGAAAGCGGCGGTATTGTTTCTTGGAACCGAAACCACTACCCTGCCCTGGCTTTCGGAAAATAATTTTCCCTGGACAGAGCTTGCCGTTCCCGGAATATTTTTTATGGATACCTCGCATCCGGTCATTCCTCCGACGGATGCCTTTGCTAAGGCAATGGCGAGCCCGCCGGAGGTTACCGACATAGCCGACGACAATAATTCTTTAGCGATAGCTTTTTCGAGCACCGTGTAGGTTTTTATATTTTTTTTCAAGTTTACCTTCGGAACATTGTTGCCGACGAAGCCAAGCATTTTAAAATATTCTCCGCCGCCCAATTCCTCATTTGTCTCTCCGAGAAGGTAGATAACATCGCCTTCGTTTTTAAATTCGGGAGATACTGTTTTATAAAAATCAGGCATTACCCCTATCGCCGAGATGAGGAGAGTTGGTGGTACTGAAATATTGACCGGCTTGCCGTTCTCGTCGTAGCCCTTAAAGTCGTTGAACATACTATCCTTTCCCGAGATGAATGGTGTGCCGTAGCCGACCGCAGTGTCGTAGCATGCTTTTACAGCTTCTACGAGCTCGTAAAGCCGTTTTGGGTCGTCGGATGAGCACCAGCAAAAGTTATCCAGAATAGCCAGGTGTGAAAGCGTACCTCCGGCGGCTATGGTGTTTCGTATGGCGGTATCTATCGCGCAGGCAGACATGTCGTAAGTGCTGATGTCTCCATAGGACGGATAAGTGGCCGAGGTAAGGACCGCTCCTTTGTCGGAATTTAAAACCGGCCGGAAAACTTGCGCGTCGGTATTTATCAGCCCGCGTCCCGAGAGGGGTTTTAAAACAGAAGATGCCTGTACCTCGTGGTCATATTGCCTGGAGATAAAAGAGAATCCGCATATATTTTTTGTCGAGAGCAACTTCTCCAGGTCTTCGGTGTATAATTTTTTCGGTTCAAGGTCGGGCTCGGGATGTCGGTTAAATACCGGGGTTGTCACTAGCTGGTGCTTCGGAAGCCCGTTATGCAAAAACTCCATATCAATATCCATTATTTTTTCTCCCTTGAAGTAAACTACGCAGTTTTTGGACTTTGTGAATTCTCCTATAACCGTAGTTTCCACTCCCCTTTTTTGCATCAATTCCCGAAAAGCCTTCCATTTTTTCTTTGGGACGGCGAGAGTCATTCTCTCCTGAGACTCGGAAATCCAGATTTCCCACGGGCGGAGACCCGGGTATTTTAGCGGAACTTTTTCCAAGTCGACTTTTGCGCCTCCGCATTCTTTTGCCATTTCCGCCACGGAGCATGAAATTCCTCCCGCTCCGTCGTCCGTAATACTGTTGTATAAATTCATATCCCGCGCCTCCTTTACTATCGCATCGCTAACTTTTTTTTGAGTTATCGGGTCGCCAATCTGTACGGCTGCCGCCGGCGAATTTGAATCCGTGGCTACGGAAGAAAAAGTCGCGCCGTGAATGCCGTCTAAGCCCACTTTGCCGCCAATGACGACGACATAGTCCCCCGCCTTGGCCTTTTTTAAATGAGAAAGTTTGCCGTTTACTGTTCTCGGGATTAAGCCGACCGTTCCGGCAAAAACAAGCGGCTTGCCACGGTAGCGGTCGTCGAATTTTATAAAGCCGGATAGCGTGGGGATGCCGGAACAATTCCCTCCCGTATTGATTCCCTTTATCACGCCGTTCATTATGCGCTTAGGCGGGAGCATCATCTGGGTCAGATCCTTATCTCGGAAATATTTTGTTTCGTCTTCCGGATAACCGAAACAAAAGCCATAAACGTTTGCGACAGGCTTGGCGCCGAGCCCGAAGCCGATAGTGTCCCGGTTGACTCCGACAATCCCGGTAATGGCTCCACCGAACGGATCTAAGGCCGAGGGGCTATTGTGCGTTTCCACTTTGTGAGTTATCAGGTAATTTTTGTCAAAAATTATTCCTCCGGAATTGTCGGAAAACACGGATACACAAAAATCTTTTTTGCCTTTTTGTTTTCTTATAAGATTTGTAGCGCCCTTTATATAAGTTTTATATAAACCCTCCTTGATGTCGTCGATGGGGTTGGCAAAAATAGTATGCTTGCAGTGTTCTGACCACGTTTGAGCCAATGCTTCTATTTCAATATCCGTAGGTTCCCTCTTTAATTCCATAAAATGAGCCTGAATTGTCTTCATTGAGGCGAGGTCAAGAGCAAGCGGGCCTCTTCTCTTGCCGTCTTCGTCCGCTATGCCCATAGTGCCTATAGTCTTTAACTCTTCGGGTTCCTTACTGGAGAGCGGAACTTTTATTACCGGAGTATGTTTTTGCAGGGTAACGACCGGAGCTTTGGACGGCAGGCCGTTCTTTTTTATTTCGCCGTAGCTCGCAACATAGGAGCGCTCAATTAAAGGATTATGAAGTGACAATGCGAGCTTTTCCGCTTCGGCAATGTTTTTTGAGCCGGAAACAAGATGAATCCTGGAAGTGTAAACCGCCAAATCGGGAGTTTGTTTGATTTCGAATAAATCACAAATTGTCTCTTCTGTGGTGTGCCCGATGTTGTCGGTAACTCCGGGCTTAAAACCTATTTCAATGGCGTACCTAAAAGACTCGGTTTTGGGCCTAGCCCGTAGGACGGCCGAGGGAAATTTATCGATGGAAAATTCTTCAATGGTCGGGTTGGTGAGCGCCTTTCCGATTTTTGTTAGTTTGTCACGGGAAAATTTATGGGTTATCAGGTAAGAGTCGATAAAATCCGCTTTATTTTTCTGAGCCACATATATCCGAGAAATCATACAGGTATCTTATAATATATAAGGCTTAAAGACAAATAAACCCTCATTTAAAAAACTTCCAATAAAAGGGTTATTGTTATATACTTCACCTAATGAAATTGTATGAATTTGAAGGCGCGGACCTGATGGAAAAATACCGGATACCGGTTCCCAAAAGGCAGCTTATTTCATCCCTAAAAGAAAATATTAGTATTCCATTTCCTCTTGTGGTAAAAGCGCAGGTCTTGTCCGGAGACAGGAAAAAAGCGGGAGGAATCATATTTGTGGACAAACCCACGGCTCTGGCCTCTGCCTTGAAGAACCTTCTGGGTAAGAAAATATCCAATGAAAAAGTAGAGAAAATTTTGATCGAAGAGAAGGTAAAAGCCGTGGCGGAATATTACGTATCTTTTAGTTTTAGCGGGGCTCTCCGGGCGCCGGTTTTGGCGATTTCCAGCAAAGGCGGCTCTGGCATTAGTGACGCATTTACTTTTCAGATAAACATGATTGCGGGGCTGGAATCTTTTTTCGTCAGGCAGGCTCTCTCCGAAGCGAAGTTCCCTTCAAAAGATATTAACCCTGTTTCGGAAATAATAATGAATTTGTGGAAACTTTTTACGGAAGAAAAAGTTGTGCTTGCCGAAATCAATCCCCTCTTAAAGACTTCATCCGGCTCTTTTTTTGCCTGTGACGCAAAAGTAGATTATGGCAAGAGGCGTTCTGTAGAATCAATGGACGGAGACATTGCGGTTATAGCTTCCGGCGGAGGGGCATCACTCATAAACATTGATGCGCTCCTGCTCGCGGGTGGCCGCCCGGCAAACTATGCCGAATATTCCGGAAATCCAAAAAAAGAAATTGTGGAAAAAATGACCCAAGAAGTTCTCGCCAAGCCGGGCATCAAAGCTTGCTGGGTAGTCGGCGGCACGGCCAGTTTTACCGACATATACGAAACCATGAACGGCTTTTTGGAAGGGCTAAAGAAGATAAGCCCGAAGCCGGATTTCCCTTTTGTCATACGCAGGGACGGGCCACGGACAAAAGAGGCCCAGAAACTTCTGGCGGACTTTGCAAAAAAAGAAGGTTATAAATTTTTTATTTTCGGGTCCGAGACGCCCATGGTGGAGACGGCTCAAACGGTAGTGGATCTTGCCTATGGTAAAAAACCGCTAAAAGCAAAAAAATAATTTTATGCCAATTCTTATCGACAAAAAAACAAAGGTACTCATCCAGGGAATAACCGGAACCGAAGGAGCTCGGGCGTGCAAGGAAATGCTTGAATACGGGACGAAAGTTCTCGCAGGGGTCAGACCCGGAGCTGGCGGAGAATCCATAGAAGGCGTTCCCGTTTACGATACCGTAAAGGAGGCTCTGAAGCATCACCAAAAAATCAACACTTCGCTTATAATAGTACCCGCCAAGAACGTGAAGGATGCCGCCTTGGAAGCTATTTTTGCTGGTATCCCGCTTATAAATATTTTAACGGAATACGTACCGCCGATAGATAGTTCCATCATTGTTGCCTGGGCTAAAGAATTCAATGTGCGCGTTATCGGATGTTCCTCCATAGGAATCATTTCTCCTCCGCTTTGCAAAGTCGGGAGCATCGGTTCGGCGGAAATCAGGCATATGTTTAAAAAAGGGTCAATCGGAGTTATCTCTAAGAGCGGAGGAATGACGGCGGAGCTCGCTGTTGTCTTGGGCAAGTATGGTTTTGGAGAGAGTACGGTTGTGGGGATTGGCGCAGACACGGTTCCCGGTTCTGATTTCGTAGATATGGTGAAGCTGTTTGAAAAAGACAAACAAACGAAAGCCATAGTAGTATTTGGCGAAGTGGGCGGAGCGGGCGAAGAACTGCTGTCGGAATATGTGAAAAAGAATAAAGTAAAGAAGCCTATCGTAGCCCTAATCGGCGGAAAATTTACCCACATGCTCCCTTCCGGAACCGTTCTCGGGCACGCGGGAGCGATTGTGTCGCACGGCAAAGGAGGATATGATTCCAAGGTAAAAGCACTGAAAAAAAGCGGTATAAGCATAGCGAGCACCCCGGAAGAAGTTCCTATATTATTAAAGAAGAAATTATTAAAAAATAAATAACAAAAAAAGATGAAATGGATAACAAAAATTAGCACCCATAAAAACGACGAGTTGTATGTTCACGGCAAGCCACTAAAGAAACTCATCGGGAAAAAGACTTTTTCCGAAATGGTATTTTTTCTGCTCTTGGGTAAAGCCGGAAGTTCAAACCAAATTAAAATGCTTGATGCGATATTGGTATCGTGCATAGAGCACGGGGTGGAAGTCCCCTCGGCTTATGTGCCCAGAGTAATTATATCCACCGGGAACGAAATGAATGTGGCGCTGGCCGGAGGATTGCTCGCTATCGGAAATTACCATGGCGGAGCCATAGAAAAAGCCGCAATATTGTTGCAGGACTCCAAAACTGCGAAAGAAATAGTAAGGGAATTTGTTGCAAAAAAAGAACGCATCCCGGGCCTTGGTCATAAAATATACAAGACGGTTGACCCCCGCGCGGAGGCATTATTCAAGTACGCACGGGAGTTGAAATTAAGCGGGAAATTTATAAAAAAGGCGTTGGATATTTCAAAAGAGTTTGAGAAACAGAGCGGTAAAAAACTGCCGCTTAATATCGACATGGCAATGGCTGCCTGTATGTCAGAGTTAGGATTTAACCATAAGATAGGCAAGGCGATTTTCTCTCTAGGCAGGCTTCCCGGCATGATTGCCCACACCTTCGAGGAATTCGCGAATGAAAAACCATACCGTCGGTTTGAAAAAGAAGATGTAATATATACGGGCCCAGCCGTCTAAAACATGTGGCAAAGTTGAGTAATTTAGGCTAATATAAATTTATGAAAAATATAGTGACCATAGGCGGCGGTACGGGCAGCTATACCGTGCTTTCGGGGCTTAAAGCTCTTCCCGGAGTCTCTTTGACCGCTCTGGTTTCTATGGCGGACGACGGAGGTTCAAATAAAGTTATGCGGGACGAACTCGGAGTCCTACCGCCTTCCGACACCAGGCTATGCCTGGTAGCTCTTTCCGAACACACGGACATCGTCCGAAAACTGATGCTCTACAGATTTAGCGAAGGAACCCTCGAGGGGCATACTTTCGGGAATATTTTTTTAGCTGCGCTCGAAAAAGTGACGGGAGATTTCGCGGAAGGCGTGGAAATCGCCTCCGAAATTTTAAAAGTTAAGGGGTCGGTTGTGCCCATAACCAAAGACAAGGCGGAACTTTCCGTTGCCCTTTCCGACGGAACTATAATTCTCGGCGAGCACAACATTGACGAGACTAACCTGGGAAATCTGGTCATAGATGAAGTTTTTTATAAAAATAAAGTTAATTTGAACGAAAAAGCGAGACAAGCGATTATAAATGCCGACTATATTATTTTAGGCCCGGGCGACGTATATACTTCCCTGATACCCAACTTCATAGTGGAAGGGTTCAAGGACGCTGTCATGGAAAGCAAAGCGAAAGTAATCCTGCCGATAAACCTTACAAACAAACAGGGGCATACGATGCGCTGGAAAGCGAGTGACTACGTATATAACCTCGAAAAATACTTCGGCAAAAGCGTTGATTTCATATTGATAAACAACGAAATGCCCACAGAAGAACAAATAGAACAATATAATGCTGACGAAAGAGGTGATGTGCTCATAGTGGACGACCTGAACGACGAACGCGCGATACGGGCTCCCCTCTTATCGCACCTTATTTTTACCAACAGCAAAGCTGACACAATGAAAAGAAGTTTTATCCGCCACGACTCCGAGAAACTCGCTACGTGCATAAGCAATATAATAAACAAATAACATGAAGTATATTTTTGATTTTGACGATGTGCTGTTTTATACTACCAAACACCGCCTGGAGCACATGTTCAAGCTCCTTGAAGAGGCCGGAATACCAAAGAGCGACATCGAGGAATATTATAAAAGAACCCGGCTGGAAGGATTCTCTTTAAAAGATATGATTTCTCACTTTTTATTGGACGATAAAGCCGAACATGAAAAATTGTACACGGAGATAATGGCAGAAGGAAAGAATTTTATAAACACCGAATTAATCGAGGTTGTAAAAAAACTTGGGAAGGAAAATTGTTTTTTAATAACCCACGGCGGAGACGAGTTTCAAAAAGATAAGATAAACAGGTCGGGTGTTTTACCGCTTTTTTCTGAGATTATGATATTGATTGGCAGCAAGAAAGAGGCAGTGGAAGCTATTTGCGAAAAATACAATAACGAAGATGTGATTTTCATTGACGACAAGCCTCAATATTTCGAGGACTTGAATTTTAAAAAATATCCTAACCTAAAAACTATCCTATATACAGGGCAAGATTTGACATACTTAAAAAATAACGTATAATCCTTGGTGAAAGGAGGACCGGCTCTAATGCCTAGTCCCAAAAGTACCAACAGTGGCTGTGAGATTGTGGGAGGTCGGCATCACGTGATCTCTCAAAGTCCCACCGTCGCTTCTGGACACGTCTTTCGGAATCCCGAAGATGACGTGTCATTCACCGACTGCCCGAACGGAGGGGTGCATGCTTATGTCCCTTCCAGCACAGGAACTATCGCGCGCTGGGGCAAAACCCAGGCGGGAGCGACGAAGCGGGTGCTGAGCGCACTCGAAAGACAACAGAGAAGCGGAATGATCGTGTAAAAGTGCCGGTGGGACCTTCGTGTCCCCCGGCCCTTGCTTTTTATACTAGTTTTATTTCCAATACTTTTCTACAACATGATGCTCTTCTGGCCCGGTGCCGACATAGATGATTTTTGCGCCAAGAGTTTTTTCCAGGAATTTTACGTAAGTCAGGGCTTCTTCCGGGAGTTTATTTCCGTAGTCCGACAACTTCCCTTTCCAGACCGGGAAACTTCTGTATATGCATTTTACTTTCACTCTGGATAAGTCAAATGGTATTTCTTTGGCTTTCTTTCCGTTAATAATATATCCGGTGCAAACTTTCAGCTTTTTTAAGCCGTTTAATACATCGAGCTTGGTAAGTACCAGTTCTTCGGCCTGGTTCATTTCTATCGCGTATTTTAAAAGAGGTATGTCTATCCACCCGGTTCTGCGTAGGCGCCCTGTCGTCGCTCCTACTTCATGTCCCGCTCTTCGAAGCGCTATGCCCTGCTCGAATTCGCTTTTACTATTCAAGTCCGGCATGGGGAACCTGGCAGCTTCATCCACCATTTTTTTATCTCTGCACCATACGGCTGATTCGAGTCCGCCGAGCTCCGTCGGGAAAGGACCTTCGCCCACCTTCGTGACATATGCTTTAAATATGCCTATTGAGCTACCGACAAACGATGGCGGAATGCCGAGACCTGTGCCAACCCCGCTCGCAATAGTGTGTGAAGAAGTCACATACGGATAATGCCCGAATCGTACGTCTAGGAGAGCGCCCTGAGCCCCTTCTGCTATTATTTTATGCCCGCCAGCTACGGCTTTTCTTACTATATCCGCGGAATTCACGGACTCAAGAGAGCGTAAAAATTTTATTCCTTCAAAAAAGCTTTTTTCGCTTTTCTTCAGTTCTTTTGGAGAAATCTCATAGTTGAAAACACGGCGCAAGGTGTCTTTATGTTCCTCGATAAGTGTTTTGTATTTTTGCTCGAAATCTTTGTAGAAAATATCTCCTACCCGGAGCGCTCGCCTCAGTGTCAGATCGGTGTAAGACGGCGAGATTCCTTTCCCTGTTGAACCTATTTTTTTCTTGCCTTTTGTTTTTTCCGACACGGAATCCAATATCAAGTGAGTCGGGATGGTAAGTACGGCATGCGGCGACACGGACATCCTTTGGAGGAAAGAAATTTTTTTCGGTATCATTTTAGTTTCCGAAAGAAGCGCCCCGGGATTTATGACCATTCCCGCGCCCAAATGTATCTGGGCTTTGCCGAAAACACCGGAAGGAATCAGGTGAAAGACATAGCAAACTCCGCCATTCCAGATAGTATGTCCGGCGTTATTTCCTCCTTGGAACCTGACAATGAGATCTTCTTTTGACAAATTAGACGCTATTCTGGCAACGCCCTTTCCTTTACCCTCGTCTCCCCACTGTAGACCTATTATGGGAGTAATTTTAGAACTTTTATTTTTGGTCATTATATTATTTATACCACATCTACGGATTTTTTGCCTGCAACATTTTTTGCTTCAGGAGCCATCCATCCAGGCACCAGATGTCAATGCCGTACAGGAAGACCGATATTGCTGCCATTGAAAGTCCGAAGTCTCTAATGCCTACGCTATTGTAGCCTACAGTAAAAGTAATATGCAACATATGAAGCGCGAGGAGTAAAGCGGCTACCCGGGTAAAATATCCCATTAGCAAAGAAAACCCGAATACTATTTCAAAAACGCCGTTAAAGCGAACCAAGGCCTCGGCGCTTATGCCGGAAAATGAAGTGATCCAGTCCGGGATAAGACCTACCCACGCATCTGTGTGTAAAAGCTGCTCGGTGCCAAACCAAAGGAAAACCAAAGACAACCCTACGCGAACCACAACCGGAGCAAAATTTTTCATTTTTTCTGCCATAAAATAATTTATTAATTTTTATAAACTTCTAACTATTATATATTACACTAAAATTTTAATATAGTAATTACTTTTGCGCCCAAATTGCAACAGAAAACAAACCCACCCTTTTGTGCTCATCCGGAATTACTTTGGAAAAGGTAATCTTGAAACCCTGCGCCTTTAGTAATTTTTCCATTTCGGCCTTAGAAAAATAAGTAAAAAACCTCTTTTCTCCAGACGACAGGTTTTCTTTTGCATATTCTTCCCCGGCTCCCTTTTTGACCGTAAGATGCAAAGTACCATTTTGTTTTAAAACTTTATATAGCCGCCCAAGAACTTTTGGGACATCTTTTCTTTTTAAATGATGCAGTACCGCATTTGCCCAAATGCCGTTGAAAGTTTCTTTTTTGAAGTTCAAATTTAGCAAGTTCATTTTTTTGAATGTTGCCTGAGGCACTTCTTTACGCGCGAAATTTAAAAGAACAGTTGAAAAATCGATTCCGGTGACATTCAAACCTTTTTTAATAAAAAATTTAGAGTCCCTTCCTCCGGCACAGCCGACGTCCAGGATTCGATCGCCGCTCTTGAATAGCTTTGAAAACAGTAAACGCCTTGTAGAAATCGTATTCTTTATTCCATCCAAGTACTTTTTCCCCAGCTTATTATAAACTCTTCGGTTGCTTTCGTATGGAGAGGTTTTCATATCTTTACACCCTCTTTTAATAACATGGCACGCTTGGTTTTAATGCCGCCTTTACCTGAATATCCGCCAAGCGAGCCGTCGCTCCTGATAACTCTGTGACATGGGATAGTTGGAGCAAGCGGATTTACTCCAACAGCGTTCGCTACAGCCCTTACCGCCCCTGGCTTACCTATGCTTTCTGCAAGTTCTTTATAGGTAACAGTACTCCCCTTCGGTATTTTAAGGAGAGCTCCCCAGACCTTTTTCTGGAACTGCGTCCCCTTTAACTTTTTAAAACTGATTTTCTCCATTTAAAAATGATACAACAAAAATTTCAGAACACCAACCGGTAAACAATCAAAAAACACCCCTATGCGCGGAGGTGTTTTTTGGACGAAATATATTTACTGACCTTTCGTGGTCAATGACTCTATTTTGCCGAGGATTGTACCGTACTGGTTTTTACCTACCAGACGGAAGAAGTACCTTGTGTCTTTTTCGAGTCCGGCTATGTCTGCCTGGACGCTGACGGCGCTACTACCTGCGTTTAGTGTTTGCACCGGCGTTCCACTGCCGATTATATTCCCAAGCAGAGAATCTTCGCTGTATTCGAACCAGTAGGTTGTAATTACCCCATTCGGGTTGACTTCGCCGTTTAGTCTAGCCCCGAAAGATGTAATATTGGATGCTTGGCTGGTAGTTATGCCGGGAGTTCCGGGACTGACAGGGCCCCCTGTGGTAAAGCTCAAAATTGTTCCGTTAACTGTTCCGAACTGATTTTGCGCATTAACTCTGAAGTAATATTTAGTCAAAGGTTCCAGTCCGGAAAGCGAACCCCAGACTGCCTTGTTTGATTTGAGAGAGCCGCTATCGGAGATTAAACTCACAGAATCAATATTGCCAAGGTTAATATCTTTCCCGTATTCAAACCAATAAGTTGTCTGCCATCCATTTGGGTTCACCTGTCCATTTATGGTGGCCGTGGTGCGCGCTATATCGGTGGCATTGTTCGTCCTTGCGGTTGGTACTGCCGCTACCGGAGCCGGGGCGTTGTTGGTTTTAAAGCTGAAAATCGCGCCGCTGGTTGTTCCGAAATTATTGCTTGCGTTCAGCTTAAAATAATAAAGCGTGTTTGCTTTTAATCCCGTTATATAAGCGGGAGAGGCCATAGCGGAAAAACCCGAGCCGACTTGCTGTCTCCCGGTCTTTAGTCCCAGGTCTGTCGTAGTTCCATATTCAAACCAGTAAGAAGTAGGCACTCCGTTTGGAATGACCTGTCCGTTTACCAAAGCGGTTGAAATTGAAACAGTTGCATTCTGGCTTGTTTCCACTTTCGGAGCCCCGAGTGTGAGCACCGGCGCGGGCACGTTATCCCCGGCGGTCTGGTCGCCCGGTATTTCAGCCACAGGCGCAGTGTTATTTTTTATTAAATAATAACCCCCTATTAAGATAACCGCCGCAACTAATACTCCAATAACTATGTTTTTATTCATAAAATTTAATTTAATTGCTAATAAAGCGACTAACGACTGCTCGGTCGACCCAAGCTGTCTTCGATATATGATGACGATTACGTGTTTATTTAGTTACACTTTTGTGAAGATAAAACCGGCAAACTAGCTCTCCGCAAGTTCCGCGCTTACAACGAGCCTTTTGTCGTGAGTCCTGTATTGCTTCAGCCAAACCCCAGTACAAGTTATAAGCTTAAGCAATCTGCCGCTTTCATCGGTAAAAACTTCTTCAGCATTTGAGTCAAAGTCGTATACCTCAGTTTTGGTAACGACGAAGTGCATGGTTTTGTTGTTTTGGTCAGTTAAATATATATCATCCCCTTTCGTCATATTTTTTAAATTAAAAAATACCGCAGGCAGCGCGAGGCCATTGTCCACATGTCCCGCTATTACGGCGCTTCCGATTTCCCCCGGAGTCTTGCCGTATTTATACCATCCTACGTCGGAAAAATTGCCAGGAGTCGCCATGTTCCCTTTCTTAGTGATTCCGACCGGCAACACTTTTGCGTCCAGTTTAATTTTTGGGATCGTAAGTTTTGCGGGGGACGATGCGCCGGCGGCCATGCCGGCTGTCTGAGCAAGCGCCGTCTCAGGTAGTGGCACTTCGTCAGAGGGTGCATAAAACATCGCTCTCCAAATAATATATAAAAAAAGAGTTACCGAGGTAATTATTACAACCATACTTAAAAATTTTTTTGCCGGTATCTTTGCCATAATTTATACAAACAAATAGCGAGTATGTACGTCTCTGTGGCATAATACTCGCTATTGTTCTTTTTTCCTAGGACAGATTAGACTTTTCCTTGGCAAATAACATGGTTCCAAGGACGGCTAACAGCCCGGAAACTACTAGTATCATTGCGTTATCTAAAACCTTGCCCCCGTCTCCGGTGGTTGGTAGGCCCGGCACGTTTGGAATACCACCTAAAGGGAGAGTAGCTATGCCTGTTCCATTGCACGCTTCTCCGGTAATACTGCTATAACCAATGAGCGATGTACATCCCGCCAGAAAAGCGAGCGCGGTAGAAGTTCCGCTACATGGAACTCCGCTCGTAGAGCTATAGCCTAATGGGGTAGTACATCCGGGCAAATTTCCGACGGCAGCGTTCGAAGTGCCGTTACAAGGACTGCCTGTGGTTGCACTATATCCTATTCCTGAGGCGCATCCATCGGGGAAAGTGGCGGCTTGTGCGGGTATTCCCATGCCTAGGCCGGCTGTGGCAAAAATTACCAAACACAGAGTCAAAGAAAAAATTTTTGTTTTCATAATTTTTATTAATGATAATTAATAATACGACCAGAACAACATAAATAACGCGTTGCTCTACGGTAGATGACGACAATATTAAGCCTTTATTACGGCTATTTTACGTTTTTTATTAGTGGAGGTTTTAGGTCTGCCGGAATTACATTGAATCTTATGTGTCCGATTGTCTGTCCTCCCTCAGTCATAACTCGTACTCGCCACTTCCCTTCGGTCAAATTGGAGCGCATGGAGTATGTGCGAAAACCGCCGTCTCGTCCGCCGACAACCGCTAGATTTATTTTGCTTTCCGTTACCCACTCTTTTCCGGTTTCGTTGTAATATTGCCATTCGTGGATAATTTTTAAATTCAAATTTTTAGGCGAAAACACAGCGCTATAGGCGTAAACCGGTTCGTCGGGTGTTTTATTGAAGTTCTCGTATAGTTTAAAATACCCCCGCCACCCATATTCTTCGTAAGTAACTTCATAGTTTCCCTTTTCGTTCTTTTGGATGGAGTGAAAAATACCCGCGTCTTTGAGCGACAGAGGAATTGGCGGAATCAAGTTTGTAAAATATAGAAAATTAACCGAAACGAAAATGCCCATAATCAACGCATTCAGAAGTTTTTTACTTTTTTCGAACTTGTCTTTTATAATCCTAAACAAGATTGCAATGAATATTGTGATTATCGCAAGGCTCACAAAGCCGGAAAACAGAAAAACTAATACTCCTATCCTGTGCAATAGCACGGGTACGATGAATATCATAAACCAATAAATAGAAAGGAAGAATAAGCTTATCTGGAAACTTAGCCGGATGTAGTGTTTTTTAAGGAATTCGTTGGCGATAAAAATCGTCGCTAGTAGCGCGATAAAAGGCCAAGCGACCAGGATGTCCGCGCTCCTAAAATATAAAACCAGGTAAGCGGAAAATACTCCTCCAAACGCGAACTGTAATACGTTTACATACCAAAAATGAGCGCTGTCCGGATTGTGCTCGCTGTTGCCTTCTGTTTCCTTTAGATGAGTCAGGGTAATAAAAATTCCAATTATTATAAGATAGCCTAAAATAAATAGGTCCTCAAAAAGAGTGTCTACGCGCTTGAGCGTAAATATATCGAGAACAAACCCAAGTATAAGCGACAAGGATGAGATTGGCCGCTCAAAACGGCCATAAAAGTTGCGCAATGGCTCAATCATAGGCATATTTTAATATAGCATAATTTTTATTGAGTTTAACGGTCGGTATCTTCTCCCCTTTCTCCCCCATCTTCTTTATCCTCTTCCGGCTCTTCTAGTGCATCTTCTTCTTTATTGTTTTTTTCTTCGTCTTCACCCTCGTGCGACGAACGTACTCTCTCTAACACTGACTCAAGGGCACGCCTGTCCGAAGTTTCGTCGTTCTCCCGTATCTTTTTTATTTTCTCGCTATGTCTCTCGAGGCTGTCCCCAAGTTCTTCTTCCAGGCGGGTTTTTTCTTTCTTTTCTTTGGTTTTTTCAATATTTTTATCGAAATCTCCAAAATTTTTTTTGATTTCCTTTTCGATTTTTTTCGTGTTTTTTTCAGTTAACCTTCCTTTTTCAGCCAATTTTTCAAATTCGTCGATTCTCTTCTCTATTTTTTCCGAACTGTCTTTTGCGCGGCTTTCAGGACTTAGATGGAAAATGGTCGGTATTTTTTCAACAACCTGAGTTTTTACTCCGTACAACAGGTCTCCCGGTAAAGTATTTATCGACGCGAACGTCGTAGCTCCGGCTCCGAGTAATATAAAAACAGAAAAAGCGGCCATTTGCATGTGTTTGCTTTGTACGAGGAACGAGAATCTAAAGAAAGGACTCGGCTCCGGGTATCGCAGTTTTGTCTCCCCTCCCTCCGAGATTTTATTTGAAATGCGGGCAAAAAGGTTCTTTTTTTCAGAATCCGAAAGTTTTATATTCTTAAGTTTTTTAAATTCATTCATTTTCATAATATTGTTAATTATACATGGAGTTTTGATTTCAGGATGCGTAGCCCTCTGTTTATTCGGACGGATACTACGTTTGTCGATTCCCCGATTATGTCAGCAATTTCTTTCGGAGTCAGCTCTTCCACAAATCTCAGGTAAACGGCTTCTCTGTATATAGGCTCAAGTGTCGCTATCATATCCTTAGCCATTTTTGCTTCCAGTTCCACATCTACGCCTAGCAGGTTTCCCTCAAACATGTCCATGTAAATTCCCGGATCTTCCGTTGCTTCTCCGGGGAAAGTTTGCACGGGAATACTTTTCTTTTTCTTATACCAGTCTATCACCAGGTTTCTAGCTATTTTATACAGGAGAGCTCTCGGTTCTCCCACCTCTTCTCTTTGCAGGGTTTGCCAGAACCGCATATACGTATCCTCCACAATGTCTATGGCGTGTTCTTTGTTCGATACTCTATACAAGACGAAGCGAAACAACGCGTCTATGTATTCCGCGTAGGCCTTTTCAAAGATTTTTTCCAAAGGTGAATTCATAATAGCAGACGACCATTATAGCAATTACTTACTATATTACCACAAGGTAAGTTTTTAGCCCCTCCCTCGTCTGCTATGAAGGGAGATAAACAACCTGTCGTTTCCCATCATTATTAACATTATTAACGTAATATATAAAAAATACAATGAATATAAAAAATACAATCAAAGGTCTTCTAGTTTTTGCCTTTTTAGTGGGAGTAGTAATTGCTTCTCCAGCTAGCGCGCAAAACCAAAATGCCAACGCAAACGCATTTATTAATGCTCATGCTTCTCTTAAAGCCGACTCTCTTATAAAGATGGAGTCTTCCGTAGGAGTGGTTTTAGGTCCTAATAATACCTTGAGGGTAATGGGTGCAAAGGTCACATCCGTGTCCGGCAGTGACGTAAGCGTGACGGCTCCTTTCGGGAACAGCTCTCTTAACTTTGTCGTAAAGACAGATGCGGAGACAAAACTAAATGGCAAGCTGCTTTCCAGTTCTTCTGTTTTGAGCCAGCTAAAAGCCGGAGATAAAATCAGCTTTGCTGGTACTATAACTTCTTCAACCAGCTCTTCGATAGTAGTGGATGGAGATCATGTAGTAAGCCGTGTTCTTTACAACGACGGCCGAGTGGAAGATAAGAATTCTTTCAAGGGCGAGATAAAGGCGGTAAACGAGTCCGATAGTTCTATAACTGTTAAATTAAAGAACGGGCAAACAGTAAAAGTAAATATATCCAGCTCCACCGCTATCACCTTGGATGGTGCGGTAAGTACGCTCGCTTCCCTCAATGAAGGAGACGAAGTGCAGATAACAGGCGAACTTAATTCTACTGGAAGCATTATTACTGCCTCAAAGATTTCAGCTGAGAGTGATGATGATAATGACAACGACAGCGATGATGAAGATGATGACAAGGACGATAATGAGGATAAAGGAAATAGAAAAGAAAATAAGGGAGGATTTTGGGGTAAAATCATGAATTGGTTCTGGAAATAATTAGAATTAATTAGGTGACTGCCTTAAATAAAAAAGAGACCCGCTTATGGGTCTCTTTTTTATTGTTTAATGTTAATAAACACGCTTGAGATTAAAATCAATATCTTTTTGCAAGGTATAGACCGAAATATTTACTGAGGGCTTGTCTGGCGCAGAAAAGAAATCATTTAAACTGTTTACGTCGGTTTGCAGAGTTGTTTTTACATTAGAGATAGCCTGGCTTAAAAGTGAAATATTTGAAGGATCATGTTCTTCTTTTAGCGCTTTTATAAGCACCTCAAGTTGCAGCATATCAGCCTGTACAAACTGCAGCATCTCATTGCAAGATGAGTATGACGAATACCCCGTGCCATAGCCATACGCATATTTGCTGCCATCGGTGTAGTTGTAGTTAGTGTCTGTTCCCCCAACGCTTTTTACAAGGTTAGATAATTCAGTCAAAAATTCAGCTTGGGACTTTTCAAAGGTCGCGTTTATAGATAATTCATCTTGAGAAGAAGCGGGAGGCATTCCAGGTTCAAAAGAACCAGGATAGCTGTTGAATGAATCACTCGTAATATGTCCTTTGTGTTTTTCGATTAACCCCATGATTTTTTCGCGCATAGACGACACATTTGGAACATCAAATGAGATTGTAACAGGAGAACTTGCCTCTTTATCTTTGAAAGAGGAACAGTCTGATTTCACAAGCGGTGCCACGCCTAAATCACTAAGAGAGTAATTTTTCTTTTTATTACTAGAAGAAAATACAGCGAGCACGAGAACAACTATCAAAATCACCAACAGCACACGGTTATTTTTTGTTATTTCCATGTTATTTTGTTAATTATAATGCTTATATTTTATTCTTTAATTTAAAATATAGCAAACAGGCAAAAACCCGTAAAAATTAAGAATACGCAATAATAATATGCGAGTCGTTACTTTAAGTTTTTCTCCAGAAATACTAATGTCTTTTCCCAAGCATCTTTTGTTTCTTTTGGGGCGTAATTCATACCCGAAGGGTTTGCGAAGGCATGGCCAACGCCGGGATAAATGTAAATTTCATTTTCAACTCCGAGTTTTTCAAGAGATTCCTCGAAAGTACGTATAGTTTCAACTGGTATTACCTGGTCCTTATCGCCGAATATTCCTAGCACGGGCCATTTTATGGGAACCAGCTTGTCTGTGGTTGTAGCCATGTTGCCTCCGTAATACACAACAGTAGCATCAAGTTGTTCACCAGAAATCGCAAGCTCTACGGATTGTTTTCCCCCAAAACACCAACCAAGTGATGCGATTTTTTTAGCTCCTTCTTTGCGCAAGTAGGCCGCTGCCGCGCGCATGTTTGCCACGCCTTTTTCTTGGTCAAACTTTGCCGTCAGCGCGTGGGCGCCTTCTTGGTCTTCCGCGGTTCCTCCAAGCAAGTCTACCGCAAGAACCATATATCCCTCTTTTGCCAACTGCTCCGCGGCCATTTTTGTTTCAGGCCGCAAACCCCTGTTTTCATGGACCATGACTACGCCGGGATATTTACCTTCCGCTTCAGGCCTCGCAAGATAGCCTTTTGCTTCCTCAAAGTATGTTACCTCGCCTGTTGTGATGAGCAAGTTTTTTTCGCTCACGAGCGTATCCGCGTTTTTTACTACCACCGGCTCGCCTTTCAGATAAGCATTCTTATAAACAATAAAAATCCCCAAGATTACCAGCGCTGCTATAAAAATACCGATTTGATGTTTTGACATGTAAATTTTTATAAATTACTTTTAATATAAAACATGGCTAACTTATTTATATATAATAACGTATTTTATTTCTTTTTCCATTTTATTTGAAATTCCAGTTCTTCCTCTTTCTGTGTGAATTCGTGCTCAATGTTTATAACGGTGTTTTTCGGAATGTTTATGTTTTCGCTTAATCCTTCACCTTCCTTGATGAATAATATCTTTCCGTCACGGACACACAAGCCTTTAACAACGACTCGGTAAAAACTATCGGGAAAATATGTTGAGTGCTGCATGTTGAATTATTATAACACGTTACCATTTAGTTAACTTGCGCTGGCACGCTTATACCTATATGGGGATACGAAAAATAAAGTTGAGAAAAGAATCACTAAAAGACTTAAGGCGGCAATACCGAAACTGACCTGAAACACATTAAGCAAGGTAAGGAGAATGATATAAAGTGGTATATGCAGAACCATCGACATGGCATTCCTGTATGTTGCGGCGGCAAGCGGTATATTAGATACAAAAATTCATATCCAAAATACCGCCCACAAAACTTTTTAAAGAAACTATACTTTTATAGTATAACATAAAAAATGCCTAGTTGTCAACTAGCTGGGGGACTTGGAATCCATGCCTGCGCATGCAGGGAACCAAGATTCACGGCTTCAAAAAAACTAATCCGCAAAGCTGGGAGATTTGGATTCGAACCAAAATAGCCTCCTTCAAAGGGAGGAGTCCTACCATTAGACGATCTCCCAGCTTTGCGGACAAATTAATTGTGAATAACTTTTTCAAAAATACCTTCTGACCATCCGGCAACCTGTCTAACTAACCCAGAACTTCTTTTTACTTTAATCTTCAATACTCCATGATAACTTTCTTCAATATTTCTACGGTTGGTCTTAAGTGCACTCCTTTTCCAGTATATAGTTGAGAAATTTTTTATAGGAAAATGAGTAATTTTGGACCAGTATTTCCTCACTTCTCCCTCTCTATTTTTATGAGTTTGATGAAGAAATATATTGAAGATTAGCATATTTTTTTTTATTTTGCACACCCGAAGAAGCCAAACGAGGAAAAGCTGTATCATTTTGGGATCCATGTTAGAAAAAGCGAAAGTAGAGCCAGGCTTATAATCTTTCTCCTTTGATCCTTCCGCCCAGTAAAGCACGATGCCCAACAGAAAAAGTTCGCGTTCAGATACACTAGAAATCTCTGATTAGGACATAAGTATTATAACATCTTACCTAGGTATGAATTAAGTGTTTTTAAAAATTATTCTTTACTTATTATCTCCATAAGCGCAAGCTCGAGTGGCAATTCGGCGATAAACGCATTATCCATGTCTTCATATGACCTCAAAAGAACAGAAAGTGCCGGAGAACGAAGCATTCCGTCTTTGTCCGCCTTTACTTCGGCCGATAAAAACTCTAAATCGTCTTCGGACAGCTCCCCTTTCATCTCGTCTTGAAGTTTTGGCGCATAACGCAGAACCATGGCCATCCGGAATTTTTGAATGATAAGCTTGAAATAAAGCTTCATGTCTAGGTTTGCTTCCGCGGCGTTTCTGACCGCGAGGATGCCTTTTTCCAGATCCTTCCCTCTTATTGCGGAAATAAAATCATTGATTAAAGTGGTTCTCGGAGCTCCGGTAATTTTCTCGACATCTTCCCTTTTTATTTTCTTTCCTTTCGAGAAATTTAAAATCTTCTGGAGGCCTCCGAGCGCGTCACGGAACGAACCATCAGCTAAAATCGCGAGCAGTTCGGAGCTCCCAGCGTCGAGTTCATAGCCTTCGAGCTTCGCGGTGTCAGATATTGTTTTCTTTAAGACCACTTCACTTGGTTTTTTGAAAGTGAAAACCTGGCAGCGGGAAATTATTGTCTCAGGAACTTTGTGAAGTTCGGTAGTAGCCAGAATAAATATCACATGCTTGGGCGGCTCTTCCAGGGTTTTCAAGAGCGCTCCCCAGGCGTCTTTAGACAGCATGTGCACTTCGTCTATTATGTAAACTTTGTATTTTGAATCGAAAGGCAGAACCCGGGTGCCGTCACGGAGCTCTTTTATGTCCTCTATGCCCCTGTTTGAGGCGGCATCAATCTCGTAAAGGTCATTGGCCGACACTCCGATCCTATCCGCGAAAATCCTGGCCACAGAGGTTTTGCCGGTGCCGTGGGACCCGACAAAAAGATAAGCGTGCGAGACCTTGTTTGTGTCCACGGAACTTTCCAGCACTTTTACGATATGGTCCTGGCCAAGAACCTCCTCGAAATTTTTAGGCCTGTATTTGCGGTATAAAGCAAGGTCATGCATAAAATCATTCTACCTCGAACTGAAATTTTTTCAAAATTTAATACGGGGCAGGTCAAATTCCATTTAAGAAGTCATTAGTTATAGCTTCCACTTGATTGGCAGTTCCTGCTTCCATCAGCTTCGCCCGAAGATCCTTTGCGCCGTCGAAACCATTCACATAAGCCTTGTAATGTTTCTTCATGATGGCAAAGTTTTTCCTGCCGCCAAGTATCTTCTCGAAAAGTTTCGTATGCTCCACCATAACCTTTAGTTTTTCTTGAATTGTAGGCTCCCTTGAAAAATTCTGAAGACGGAAGGTTCCGCCCGCAGGGTGGAGTAATGTCGAAGAATTTTTCAAGGGAGCAAACAGCCATGGATTGCCGAATATGGCTCTGCCCAGCATGACTCCGTCACAGCCGCTTTCTTCCACCTTTTGCTTGGCGTCTGCCAGATCTACAGCATCGCCATTCCCCAAAATAAGAGTTTCCTTTTTCATTTCATCCCGGATTTCTACTACACGTTTCATCAAATCCCAGCGCGCGGGAACATCCGACATTTCTTTTCGAGTGCGCAGATGAACAGTGAGCACCGCGATGTCCTCGCTTAGTAACTCCCGTACCCAAGTCTCTATCTCGTTTTTATTATAGCCTATGCGCG
>DATDXF010000010.1:0-3505 GCA_036517215.1 Minisyncoccota bacterium
TTGGCGGGACTTGGCGGAATCATCAGCCCGAGCCCGCGCCTTTGGCGCGGGCGAGGTCAATCTTTCTTCAAATTCGGAATTGTGGACCGTACCGGGATCGAACCGGTCGCCTTATCCATGCCATGGATACGCTCTACCAAATGAGCTAACGGCCCTTAGTAACATTATTTATAGCAGAATATAGAAAAAATTCTAGCTACTGCAAAACTTCTTCCAAAATATGTTCTATCAGGTAGTGAGACTTCGCGCCTATTGATTCGCAGGACTGGGAAAAATGAGACTCTGGTCTGACATCAGGAGTGGATTCTATCTGGAGGAGATATACTTTGCCCTCTCTGTTGACCAAGAAATCGGATTTTAGATAATGCCTAGCTCCGACATGAACGTGCAGATTTCTCGCGAGTCCATAGAGATTCTCTTTTTCTTCCGGAGTAAAACCTGCCTGCGCAGGCAGGTTGCCGAAAGAGCCGCTAAGCGGGAAAGTGTATATGTCTTTGCCCCGAAAATTCGGGACCGAATGCACGGAAGCGACTTTGCCTGAAATAAATTCTTCCACCAAAATGCTCTTCTTGTGCATTACCCCGTCTTCTATCGCACCGAGGAGCTCCGGGAATGTTTTGGCCAGATGAATACCCATATTCGAATCTTCGGTAAAAGATTTGACTATCCACGGCGAAGAAAATTTTTCAAAAATCTCTTTCGCCTTTTTCATGGGATACTTTTCTACGGGTCCGTCAAAATCTTTCTGATAGAGCGGCAAGACGATAGACCGCGGCATGGATATCCCGAGCTCCTTTGTGTGTTCCCGGAGGAGTTCCTTGCTGTTTTGCAAAGTCGCGGGAAAAGAAGGCGTGCTGACGTTTGGGATAGATAGACTGTCTAGAATGCTGGAGAAGCTCGGGTGGGTGGTATTCCAGGCCAGGTCAATTTTATTTGCCAAGTCGCCCGGAATTATGGGCACTCCGTTAAAATGCCATATATGGTTCTTATCTATCAGAATATCAAAGGTTTTGTATTTGTCTCCCAGATTATTGCTTATGAGCGAGATAATGTCGCCGCCTTTTTGCAGGGAATATAAATATTCTCTCCCCGCCCCTCCACGCAATATTCCTACTCTTTTTTTAGCAACTGTTTGCATAGGTATATTTTAGCATATAAGAGGTTTAACTATAAGGATATTTAGGTATTTTATACCTTGACTTTTTGATTTACTTGTGATATACTACACGTGATTGCACCTTACAAAAGTCACTGCTGGAAATAAGGATATAAAATATATTTTTATTTCCGGCAGGGACAAACTTCCGGAAAAGGAGATTTATGAGACGCAGATGGACCATCGATCGTTTCAACCAGATAAAGGACGGAGTTGAGAGAACGCTCGCGGAGAGAGCGATGATCGTCTTCGGCCGCATCCTCGACGAGATCGGCTCGGAAGAGACGTTCACCGTCGAAGAGCTTGCCGACGCCCTGTTCAGTGTCTCGGAAGAGCTCGAGCCTTCAGGGGATTCTGACCGTGGCGTGAAGAGCGAAATCCTTCAGTACCTCCGCTTCCTGACCGCCAAAGGTTTCCTCGCTCACGACGCGAAGAGCCACTCGTGGCAAGTGCGAGGAGACTCCGACGTGCTCATCGACTTCCGAAGCGTGAAGGAGGATTACGACCTCGATGACGTTGGGGAAGAGAGGAGGGAAGATTAGCGAGTAGGCGCGCGCCCTGCCGAGATAAGTGCGACTCGGCAGGGCGACGCTGTAGTTCTTTTGAAACTTGTTTGTTTGCGAGCCACTTGGCTCGTGCAGTATCGAGCCTTGTGGACGGAAACGCTACAAGGCTTTTCTCATTCTTGAAGTTAAATACTCCGCACTCACGGGGATATTTATTGTTGTTTTATTAATCTTTCACGAATATTTTTACAACAACCAAAATTAAAGTGTGTAAAATTATGGGCGGAACGAGACTGTCTGTTAAAAAATACGCCAATCCAAGATAAAGGCCCGCGATAAAGGACATGCCTGCCAGTTTCCAGTTCCACTTCCCGGGCCAAAATCCGAGCGCGCCGTTTAACAAATGCGCGGCTCCGAAAACAAGAGCGGAAAAAATTATACTTAAACTTGGGTTTAGTATGACCGACTGAAGATATTTTTGGACAAAACCCCGGAAGATTATTTCTTCGGGTACGGCAATCAGCACAAAAGCACAAAAAAATATGAGCGAAAACTGAAGTAAGTTTTTTTTATTTACTCTTAATTCCCCGAACTTCAATAACTTATTGGCTAAAAATAAGCTCCCTGCCGTACAAACAGCGATAGGGAAAAACATAACGAGATTTGTCTTGTTAAAAACAAAAACAGACCACGGAGAGAGCGTAAAGATAAAAAAATAGAATAAAACGAATAAATAAATTATAACTACCGAAACAGTATATTTTGATTCTCGCAATACTTTCAACATATTAAGAATACATTCCGAGAAACTCTTCCCTGGACATCTCGGACCACCAGACCGGGCGTTTTTCCCTTTTAAAATGTTTTTTCTTCATTTCTTCGCTTATAGGTCCGCCTATTTTGAAACCAAGTTTTGCTATGGACCGATGGTGCCTAGCCACAATCCAAGAAGTGGCTGATACTGTTTTTACTTCCGGGTTTTCGTTTACCACAACCACGAGTTTCCGCAATCCGTCTAGGATCAATTCCATTTTCTCTTCCGAGGATGCTTTTATGTTATCCATGTGAATATGCAAATCAGTCCCATCTATACCGTAGGACAAAATTTTATTAACATGAATAAATTTATCAAACTCTATCCCGAAGGAGGTTTTGACCGCTTCGACTATCTTTGTTTTAGCGGTTTTTATCTGTTCCATTCTCATATTTTGATATTATACTATAGTTATAGAAACTAAAAAACACCACGCTTGCGCGAGGTGTTTTTATTGCTGTGCTTTGTTTTGTTTCGTTCTTTTTTCAGCCTCTTCGGCTGATCCGCCGTTGAGGCGGAAACTTTTTTATTTTTATGTCTTTCCATATTCGTCAGATTATTTTAAGTTTAAACAAACTCCATCTTTTTTACTTTGTGATGCGCAAACATTGTGTAGCCATGCCTATTCCTTAAGGTTAGCAAACTGGTCAATTGACCTGCCTGCGCAGGCAGGGCGACACAATACCGACTCAATAAGTCCAACCTCTCCGAGGTTTAGGCCGCACTAGAGTGCGGACCTCAACCTTGCGGAATTTCTTCCACAAGGTCGGGACGGTTTCAAATTGAATTATTCCACGACCAGCTTCCGCTAGCCGTGCCTTGTTACGACTTAGTCCCTGTCACCGAGCTTACCTTAGGCCCCGCTTATGCGGAGACTTCGGGTACTCCCGGCTCCCTTGACTTGACGGGCGGTATTTGATGTGTTATAATATTACTATTATAATTCTCTTCAACACGGGGCAAGCGGTTTTCCCGCACCCTCGCGTTTTCCAAAGGTTGCTTATTCGATTTTTTTATCGAATTCACTTA
>DATDXF010000011.1:0-18494 GCA_036517215.1 Minisyncoccota bacterium
CGAGGGGAATGGGGAAATAGCCGTGGAAATGCATTTCTTGCCTACGGTATACGTTACCTGCGACGTCTGCAATGGGAAGCGTTTCGACAAAGAAACTCTCACGGTAAAATACAAAAAGAAAAATATTTACGAAGTGCTGCACATGACCGTCGAAAACGGACTCATATTCTTCAAAGATATTCCCGCGATTTCGGACAGGTTGCAAACCTTGATGGATGTCGGTCTGGGATATTTGGAGCTCGGACAATCGGCGACCACCCTATCCGGCGGAGAGGCTCAGCGGGTAAAAATTTCAAGCGAGCTCTATCGTCCGCATACTGAAAAGACTATTTATCTCCTGGATGAACCAACCGTAGGCTTACACTATGATGACGTTCAGAAACTACTGGAAGTCTTGAATAAGCTTGTTTCCAAGGGGAACACCGTGGTTCTTATCGAACACAATCTTGATATTATAAAAAGCTCGGACTACATTATAGACATAGGGCCGGAAGGAGGTGTTCACGGAGGAAACATAGTGGCCAAAGGCACACCCGAAGAAGTTGCCGGCAACCCTAAAAGCTATACCGGCAAATATCTAAAAAAAGCTTTACGAAAATAGCTTAAAAAAGAAATGAAATATGAAAGTTTAAAAAAATTAAAACTTCCCGACAGCCCAGGGGTATATTTCTTCCTGAAAAGCAGAAAGGTTATATATATAGGCAAAGCCACATCGCTCAAAACACGCACCCAAAGTTACTTTAGGGAAGACTTACTAAAGACAAGGGGGCCGATAACGGCCGAAATGGTATGGAAGGCCGACGGTCTCAAGTGGGAAGAAACACCGTCAGTTTTGGAGGCGCTTATCCTTGAGGCAAACCTGATTAAAAAACATCAGCCTTATTACAACGTCAAAGAAAAAGATGATAAAAGTTTTAATTATGTTGTGATAACTCGTGAGAAGTTGCCGATGGTCTTGGTGGTCAGAGGCAGAATATTAAAAAGTTACAAAGGAAGTGTTTTTGGCCCATTTACCAGCGGAGCACAGCTATACGAGGCGCTTAAAATTTTGCGCAGAATCTTTCCCTTTATTGACGATAAATCGAGCAAAAAGCAAAACTACGAATTTTATAAACAACTTGGGTTAACCCCTGACGCATTATCTCCGAGCGAAATTTATTTGCACAATATAAAGTACTTGAAACTTTTCTTTAACGGTAAAAAGAAAGATATCATACGAGATTTGAAAAAATTGATGATGTATAAAGCAAAAGAGAAAGAGTTTGAAAAAGCACAAGAGCTAAAAAAACAGCTTTTCGCTTTGCAGCACATCAATGACATATCTCTAATTAAAAATTCACTAGAAACTAAAATCTATAACCGAGAACCCCATTTTAGGATAGAAGCATATGATATTGCTCACATGGGCGGCAAAAACATGACGGGGGTAATGGTGGTGCTCGTTGACGGCGAAGCTGTTAAGAGTGAATACAGAAAGTTTAAAATAAAAACCCAATCAAATGCGAATGATACGGGGGCCCTGGCCGAAGTCCTGGAAAGGCGTCTCACGCACACAGAATGGCCATATCCGGGCTTGGTGGTCGTAGACGGCAGCACAGCGCAGATAAATACAGCTAAAAAGGTTTTGGCAAAAATTGGAAAGGAGATTCCCGTGGTGTCGGTCGTCAAAGATGAGAGGCACAAGCCGAAAGATATTATGGGCGACAAAGATTTTGCAAGAAAATATGAGAAAGAGGTATTACTCGCAAACAGCGAAGCGCACCGTTTTGCCATCGCCTATCACAAAAATATGCGCAATAGGAATTTTTTATCATAATACACATATACGCCATGGCGTAAATATGAAAAATAAAAAAGAAACCATAATAATCTTGCACAACATTAGAAGCGTGGAGAATGTCGGGGCAATGTTTAGGACGGCTGACGCGGCTGGCGTTAATAAAATCTATTTGACGGGTTACACTCCGGCGCCGCTTGACCGCTTTGGGCGCAAAAGAGGGGACTTGGCGAAATCTGCATTGGGCGCAGAAGAGTTTGTACTTTGGGAATCTAAAAAAAGCCTGCCCGCCCTCATGCGAAGCTTGAGGCGGGAAAAATACTTTATCGTTGCCATTGAACAAGATAAAAAATCGGTTGATTATAAAAAAGTTAAATTAAAAAGCAAAAATGCTTTTATCGCGGGCCCGGAAGTTACCGGAATATCTAAAAGTATTTTAAATAAATGCGACGTGATTGCCGAAATCCCGATGCATGGTAAAAAAGAATCTCTAAATGTTTCTGTCGCGCTCGGCGTGGCGCTTTTCAGGATTTGCGATTTATAATACGCTCTACAAAATTTGTAATTTATAAAGCAATCTATCTCCGCAAGCTTGCGGAGCGAACTGCTCGGCTGCCCGCCTGCGCAAGGCTTTCTAAATCACAAATTTTTTCGATCTACTTTTGGCAATTCGGACAAAATATAGTTGTTCGGCCTTGGATGGTTGTTTTCGCTAGGGGTTTTGCGCAATTTACACATAATTCCTTTCCTTTGCCGTAAACTTTGTGTTCCCGCGCGTAGTTACCGCGGGTAGCGTCAAGCAAGCGGTATGTAGCCACTGAAGAGCCGCCGACTTTTACTGCGCGTTTTAATATTCTAGTTATTGCTTTGTATAGTTTCTCGGCTTCAGGGTGGGAAAGCGAAGAAGCACTTCGGTCCGGACGAATGCGCGCTTCAAAAAGGCTTTCGTCCGCATAAATATTTCCCAGGCCGGTAACTATTTTTTGATCCATTAAAGCCGCTTTTATTTTCCCGGTTTTGTTTTTTAGTTCGTTAAAAAAATACTTTGCCGTAAATTCTTTTGACAGCGGCTCCAGGCCATATAGGGCGAAATGCTTTTCGGCTTCAAATTTTTTTGCATTAGGATAATACAAAAGATACCCGAACATCCTGGTGTCGTTGTAGTAAAGCGTGCCTTTTTCCAGTTCAAAGATTACATGAGTGTGTTTATTCGGCAGCCTGTGTTCCGACAGCTCTATGGGGTGTCCGCCCGAAATCAATTTTTTATTTCCTGCGCCTTTGTACACGAATTGTCCGGACATCTTTAGGTGCACCAGAATAATTTTCCCGTTGCTAAGCCTGAAAATCAGGTTTTTAGCCCGCCTTTCTATTTTTATAAATTTTTCCCCCGTAATGCCCAAAATAAACTCGCGTCTCCTCTTAAGAGAGGCTTGTCTTTTGTTTCCCTTACCGGAAACAAGCTTTGGCTTCAAAACCAGCACTTTTTTGATCTTTTGGTTTAAAATCGAGCGTTCAAGCCCAAGTCTTAAGTTTTCTACTTCCGGGAGCTCTGGCATGGTAAGATTATATATCATCCAATGAAAAAATTACTATCCATATTCATATTGTCGGTATTTCTGGCCCCCTCTTTAGGGATGGCGGCTTCTGGTGCCACTATCGCAAACCCGCGGGTTAAAATATTACTTGTGCCCGGGCACGACGAAGAAGTATGGGGAGCTCAATATGGGAGCATAAAAGAAGCGACTATGACGCTTTCTCTTGCTACCAGGATTTATAATATATTAAAAAAAGACAAAAGATTTGAGGTATATATTACCCGCGATTCCAAAGGATATGTAAAAGAATTCTCGGGCTACTTTACGAACAAAGACGACATAAATGCCTTCAAGGAAAACGCAAAGAAAGAAACGCAGTCCAAAATCGAAAGCGGGGAATTTAAAGAAAGAGAAAGCGTTCCCCATAATGCTGTTTCTGCCGACACGGCTGTCGTGCTTTACGGCATAAACAAATGGGCAAACGAAAACAAAATGGACGCGGTTATACACGTTCACTTCAACGACTACCCTCGTCCCAGTAAATGGACAATAGGCAAACATAAAGGATTTGCGGTTTATTTTCCGGACAGCGAACTCGAAAATTGGATGGAAAGCAGCCAGCTCGCGGCGGATATTTTTACCCAGCTGAGAAAAAAATATGCTACAAGCACTTATGGTAAAGAATTAGGCGGGCTTGTACCTGACCAAAAACTCATAGCACTCGGCTCCAACGGGACTCTTCTTAAGAGTGTACGTTCTGTATTGGTGGAATATGGATATATATATGAGAAAAAATTTCGCACCAGTTCCCCCCGGATACAGGCGTACAATAGTATGGCGAACCTTACCACCACCGGCATAAAAAAATACTTTTTCCCGAAGTAAAAAGATGAGTTACTTTCCTCCTAAAATTTTGAGCGCTTCGCGGATTTTTGTGTTGGTGTTTGTGTCAGGAGAGACTTTTTTCAGCGCTTCCCGGGCTTCGTTCTGAGAATAGCCCAAGGATTTTAGAGCCTCTAGCGCATCGAGCTCATCTCGGAGCGAGCTTCCTCCTTTCTCGCTTAAGTTTATTTCAGCCACCTTATCCCGGAGTTCAATTACTATTTTCTCCGCGGTTTTTCTGCCGATTCCTGATATTTTTGTCAGGTAGCTCGTGTCGGAGGTTCCAATGGCCTTGCGCAGAGTCTGGATAGAGGCTATGCCTAAAATAGCGAGTGCGGACCTCGGGCCTATGCCGGATACGCCGAGAAGCATTTCAAAGAAGGTTAGCTCTTCCGTGTTCATAAAACCGTACAAGTCCAAGGCATCCTCCCGAATATGCGTATGCACGAAAAGGAATATATCTTCCCCGATTTTTCCGGCTTTAGATAATACGTCCGGAGAGATATTTACCTTATAACCTACTCCACCTGTTTCCACCAAAACGAATTTATCGGTTTTCTGGATGATTTTTCCCCTTATACTTCCAATCATAATATAATCATATCACATCCTGCCTGCGCAGGCAGGTTGCATTTTTAAGATTTTTCTGTTAAATTGTAGCTATGCCAATTACACAATCAGCCAAAAAAGCTATCCGCGGTTCGCTCCGCAAGAAAGCCTTCAATGACCAGCGTAAGCGGGTAATGAAGGAGGTTATCAAGAAAATCGAAAAACTGGCAAAAACCGACAAGGCCGCAGCCATGAAACTTCTTTCCGAAGCTTTTCAGGCTATCGATAAATCTGCACAAAAAGGCGTTATCAAGAAAAACAACGCTGCTCGCAAGAAATCTCGCTTATCCCGCATTTTAAAATAAATAACGTTCAGATTTGTAATTTATAAAGCAATCTATCTGGCGCTGGTGCGGAAGCGTTTTGCTCGGCCCGTCGGCCTGCGCAAGGCTTTCTAAATTACAAACCTTCACTTATATGTCACACCTTTTAGAATTTTATGGAACAGAGTGCCCTCATTGTATAACTATGCATGAGCTTGTGGCGCGTTTGGAAAAAGAAGAAGGGATAAAAGTAGAGAGCCTAGAGGTATGGCACAATAAAGAAAACGAAAAGCGCCTGCTTGAGATAGACAATGGTGAGCTGTGCGGAGGAGTGCCCTTTTTTTACAACACCGAAACAAAAAAATTTATTTGCGGAGAAGAAAGCTATGACACACTAAAGAAGTGGGCGAAGGGAGAAGAGTTTACTCAAGGGGAGTAGGCGCAAAATAAAAAACCCGGGAAAGCCCGGGTTTTTTATTTTGGGAAATATTACGCGCGTTGAACGTTCGTAGCATTGAGTCCCTTTGGTGATTCTTCTGTTTCGAAAGAAACAGCATCACCTTCTTTGAGCTCATCAAAAGTTACGCCCACAAGAGAGTTGGAGTGAAAGAATAAATCTTTCGCAAGTCCTTCCGCTGTTATGAAGCCGAAACCTTTATCAGTGAGTCTTTTTATTGTACCAGTCATTGATGTTTTTAGTTAAGTTGTTAAATACAAATGGGTTATTACTTAAGAAATCGACTCTAAATTACTCTTCTTTACCTACTTTGTCTTACAAGTATAGCATAAAGGGAGCCCTTTTGTCAAGAAAAAAGCTAACATACTCGCTATTTGAGTTGAAATAGGCTAATCTACGATAATGTCCAAAGACAAGAAAGAAGCCGCAAAAACTCAGGGAACCCAGGAAACTATAGTACGATTTGATAAAGTCTCCTTTGAGTGGGGCGTAAACAAGTCGATTCTCGACGCAGTGAGCTTTACCATAAGGCGGGGCATGAAGTTTGCGCTGATGGGGCAGAACGGAGCTGGGAAGAGCACTATTTTTGGTTTGATCTCCGGTAAGTCGGCCCCGGAATCCGGCATCATCAATGTCGTAAAAGGAGTAAGTATCGCTCAGTCCAGGCAGGTGATCCCTCAAGCCGAGCTCGATTTAACCGTGCGGGAATTTTTTGAGAGATGTTTTAAGGACAAGGTTTATGATATTGACCCGAAGATAGATGATATTTTGGAGGTAGTAAACTTGAAAAACCACCAAAAGGTGCATGATGAAAAAATCAGGACTTTTTCCGGCGGACAGCAGGCGCGCCTGCTCCTCGCTTCGGCCCTGATCCAAAATCCGGATTTGCTTCTTCTGGACGAGCCGACGAATAATCTCGACAAAGCCGGCATCGCCCACCTGACAAATTTTTTGGTAAATTATCCGAAGACAGTTTTGGTTATTTCTCACGACGCGGAATTTTTGAACGCTTTTACGGAAGGGGTGCTTTATCTGGATGTTTATACAAAAAAAATTGAGCAATATGTGGGGAATTATTTTAACGTGGTGAAAGACATTACCGCTCGGGTGGAAAAGGAGAACATGAAAAACGCCCAGCTGGAAAAAGAAATTCAGGCAAAAAAAGACCAGGCGAATGTTTTTGCCCATAAAGGGGGGAGGCTCAGGCTGGTTGCCAAGCGCATGCGTGAAAAAGCGGAAGAGCTCGAAGAAGATATTGTAGACGTGCGCAAGGAAGACAAATCCATCAGGCCATTTATGATTCCGTCTCAGCCGGACCTTATCGGGGAGATTTTAAACATCTCCTCTTTTACCACACGTAGGAACGGGAAGCTCATGAAACATAAGGCAAAAATTTCTCTGAATAAAAACCACCACTTGCTTTTAAAAGGGCCGAACGGAATCGGAAAAACAACTCTGTTGGAACGGCTAGCGAGCGGACATGCGGAAGGAGAAAAAGTAAAAGAAGGCGTGCGGATCGGGTATTACCGGCAAGATTTCTCAACCTTGAACTTTGAAGACACGGTTTATCAGTCTCTCTCGGAAGCCATGCAGGAAGGAGGGGAAAGGCTGGATGAAGAGCGTATGCGCTCTATAGCCGCCGGTTTTCTGATTACGGGGGAGTTTATCCGTACAAAAATAGGAAGCTTGTCCGAAGGGCAGAAAGGGCTTGTGGCCTTTGCCAGGCTGGTCATGCAGAAGCCCGGACTTCTCGTACTGGATGAACCAACCAACCATATAAACTTTCGTCACTTGCCGGTTATCGCCAAGGCTCTCGACGAGTATAAAGGCGCTATGATATTGGTTTCCCACGTCCCGGAATTCGTAAAACAAATCAGGATTGACGAAGTACTGGATTTAGAAAAGTAGGAAATTTAATATAGATTTATTTCTATGAGAAAAGAATTAAATTCAAAAATACATCCACCTCGTCTCGCCAAGGCGAGCCACCCCTCAAGAGGGGAATTTTGGAACCCAAAATCTCCGTATCCATATTGGGAAATTCCTAAAAATAAACTTTTAATTGAGAGAACAAAAGAATTGAGAAAAGTAGGTAATTTAGCAGAGGTATTATTCTGGCAGACATTCAAAGATAAAAAAGAATTTGGTTTTGATATAGATAGACAAGTCATAATAGGAAATTACATTGTTGATTTTTTCATTCCGGAGCTCGGTTTAGTTTTTGAAATCGATGGACCAAGTCATGATAATAAAATAGACTATGACTCAGAAAGAAATGCTTTTATGAAAGATTTGAATTTAGAAGTAGTTCGAATACTTGATATAGATGTAAAGAAAAATATTGGCAGTGTTTATCAGTTTGTTTTAGAAACGGTGGGTAAGAGAAAAAATGCATTAAAATTCCCCTCTTGAGGGGTGGACTTTGTAGTCAAATGACGGGGTGGATATTTAATGTCTGTGCATAACTAAATTTGCTAAAAGCATACGGAGGGGGGTAATATTGGGTTATTAATCAATTTAAGAAAAATAAACTCTATGCCAGAAAGAATAATAAGAATTCCAGAGAATTCAGGTTCAAGCCCAAAATGGGGATTAAATTCTGAAGGAAGAGATAAAAGAGATGCGAATCATAGACTAGAAATGACTAAAAAGATAACAAAAATTGTAGCTGCTTTACGGGATCCAGAGGTAGCAAGTTATATCGGTGATAGGATTGTTTATCAAATGGAAAGAGAGGTAGATACTGCTATTGCCAGGGCCAGGGTTAGGAATGAATTGAACTTGGAAACGGGTCAATAAGTGAGTGTAGAAAAGTATTCAATTCTTCACCTTTTATTTCCCGGAGGGCTTTCCCTTTTAAGTTGCCAAGTTTGATATTCATAATTCTTTCGCGTTTCAGGTCGGCGACTTCCTGAAAAAGAGCGGAGCACATCCGTCTTATCTGGTGTTTCTTACCTTCGGTTAAAATTACCCTGAAGTTAAAATCGTCGATAATTTTTACCTTGCATTTTTTTGTCAAATATCCTGCCTGCGCAGGCGGGCCTTCGATATTCACGCCGGTCTCCATTTTTTTCTTAAAGCTCCCACGCAGCTTTTCTTTTGTGCGCACCAGGTATTCTTTTTCATGGAAATATTTTGGGTTAAGTAATTGGTCGGTAATGCGTCCGTCATTTGTGAGGATGAGGAGACCGTGGGAATTCTTATCCAGCCTTCCGAGCGGGAACAGGCCTTCACGAGGGGAGCTGGTTTCAATTCCTATCGGTTTGTTGTAGGCAAAGTAAACATATTCATTTGTTTTTTTTCCTCTTACCTCCACCTTATCATTTTCATTCACCTTGTCTCCCAATAAGGCAAGCCGTCCGTTTATAAAAACTTTTTTATTTTGCACGAGGTCATCCGCCTCCCGCCTGGTGGATATTTTTTTTAAAGCCAAATATTTGTTTATACGCATCGGGTATGAACCCGAAGCTTCTTCCAGCGCTCTTTTTTGCATTAATATCACTTTACCACAATTTACGCCTTAACCGATAAACGTTGCCAAATAAAACTCCGGCAAAATTCCACATTTTAAACAAAAACATGAGCTTGTGGCGTATGGCTATCTTCAGACAAACACGCGAAGTCAGGTTTGACCCGCATTCGTATTTTGCGTTTTTGAATATTTCTGTCAGCGTTTTAGACGGCATATAATATGTTATACGGGGGAAAAGTTAATTTGGTGCAGAAGAATCAAGCCATCTACGCAATTCAAGGATTGCCCGACGGTGCTGGCTCTTTACAGTATTTGCGGGCTTGCCGAGCACCTTACCTATCTCTTCAAAAGTCATATCTTCCTGATAGTGCAGGATTAAGACCTCCCTGTATTCCATCCGCAGTTTTTCCATAATCCTGTTTAAGTTTTCCGCGTCTTCCAGCTTTGCGAGCGTTTCGTCCGGCAGCAAATTTTCATCGGGGATATTTTCCGCGAACGAATTTGCTTCTTCTTCTGCTCCCTTGTTCCCGTCCGAGCTTCCACTCATGTCCGAGAACAGGATGCTTTTTTTCTTCCTTAAAAAGTCCGTTGTGGTATTTTTTGCAATTGTAAAAATCCAAGTTTTAAAACTCGCCTTAGCCGGGTCGAAGTATCCGATATTTTTCCATACTTTTATAAAACTTTCCTGGACAATATCCGAAGCGTCGTTTTTGTTGGACAGGCGGGCGGTAAAGTTGTACAAAGGGCCCGCGTAGCGTTTTACCAGCTTGTTGAATTCAGCAACATTTCCTTCCCTGTATGACTGAATTATTTTTTCATCTTTTTCAAATTCATCCATAAAATAAATATAGCACACTTTTAGTGTGCTATATTTACGAGTTATTTATTTTTAATGTTGTACCGTGGTAGTGGTAATTCTCCTCGCGTAAAGGTCATCCCCGGTATAAAGATATCTGGCGAGCCACAGGAGGAGCAGGATAAGGACGAAGAGTATCAGCCATCCAAACATGGTCGTTGGCAGGAATCCTGCTCCGAACACACTTGCTCCGAGAGGGATAGGTATCATGCCAGGGTCGACGTATACAGGCTGAGGCTGTCCCGGAGTCCATATCTGGGCTTCCACCGTGGCGCTGACCGACTGAGCGTTACCGAAAGGATCAACGTAGGTGAGGATAGCAGGGAAGCTCAAGAGAGCTCCGGGAGGGGCATCTTGCCTTACTCGCACTCTGACAGTTACCGTGCCTTGGGCGTTCGCTCTCAGTGTCCCAAGCGTAAACGTAAGATTGTTTCCCACTCTGGTTGGGTTGTTAGGGTTTGAAGTCAGGTAATCCACTTCGTACGGAAGGGTCAGGCGCAATACCAGATTGGTAATGGACGCATTTCCGATGTTTTGGTATGTCACGGTGTAGTTAATTTCATCTCCCGGGTGTGGTCTGGTATTGTCGATTGTGGGCACTATCGGCTGGTTTCTATCCACCGAAGAATTGATGATTACATACGAAGTCGGAGTGACCGGAGTTCGGGTTACGGTTCCCTGCACGGATATGTATACCGAGTCCGTTGCCGAACCGTAAGCATTGGTACAGGTCAAAGTGAAAGTGCGTCCTGAGCTCAATGAACCGGTATAGAAGGATGCCGGACCTATGCTTTTTGTTCCCGCCCATCCTGTAGAGCCGCCGGAAGCAACACAGGAAGTCGCGTTTGTGGTAATCCAGCTGACTGTTGCGGCGCCGTTAGGAGGAACGCTAGATTTATCTGCGTAAAGGACTACGGTAGGTTGCGGTCTGTAGGTTACAGTTTCGTATCTACAAGGAACAGTGCCTCTGTAATTTAAAGCGCTTGGGTCCTGACAGGTTTGGTAAGTTTGATTTTCTACGCGCACTGTTAACGAGTCTTCGTCTTCATCTCCGTCATCATCTTCACAAATAATACGATATGTTACGTCGCTGGTCAGGTTCCCGGTGTCAAAGCTTCCCGATCGGGACTTGTTTCCCGACCATCGGTTTCCGCTTCCGGAACCTCCGGCAGCCCTACAGGAGTCGGCGTTGCGGGAAGTCCAGCGTAAAGTAGTATCCTGTCCGTACGCTACAGTTAGGTCGTCGGCGCGAAGGTCAACACTCGGGTCTGTGTCATTATCCTCGTCGTCCACGTTAATTCTGACGCTGTCCTCGGCCGAATTTCCGGCGCTGTTGAGGCATCTAATTGTATAGGTTGTGTCGCTCCTTAGGTCTCGGGTGTCATAAGTGCTTCCCGAAATTATGCTTTTTGTTCCGGACCAGCCGCTATCTCCGTTGCTACCGGTACAAGATGTGGCCGTGGAGCTTGGGTACCACCTGAGAGTAGTTCTTTCGTCGAAGTCTATATTCTCGTCGTCGGCACGTAGGTCAACGCTGATGTTGTTGTCGGTTTGTATCGTAACTTGTTTAGAGTCGGTAACCGTTTGTCCGTTGTTGCCTATGCAGGATATATTGAAGGTTGTATTTACGGTCAAGTTGCTGATTGTGGTATTAAAAGTTGTATTTGGGTTTTTTGAACCGGTCCACTGTGAGTTGAATGGAGAACTGTTTGCTGTACACGAGCTTACGTTGCTTGAACTCATGGTGAGTTGTGTTGAACCTCCGGACGGAACTGTTTGTGGGTTAGCGCTCAAAGATACGGAAGGGTTACCCGGGGCACTTGCGCAGATTGATCCATTCCAAGAAGTGCCGGAAGCACAGGACGCTGTGGCGACTTCGGTGTCTAGGTTAGTCGAACCGTTTTTTAAGTCATAAGTTGTTTGCGGAAACGATACCCACACAGTCATAGGAGAAAATTGATTTGCAGAAGTTGAAAGGGTTGCTCCAGTGTTCCTGTCCACTACCCGTGGGGATGTGGCACTTTCAGTGGTCCAAGTAGCTCCGGTGGTGCAGGTGCTTTGGTTAGGACTTATAATACAACTTGGAGGCGAAATGGTCAGATTTCCGGATATATTAGGAGGATTTCCCACACCTACCGTGACTGAAGCGGGTTGTGAGCTGCCGGCGCTATTGCTGCAAGTAATTGTGTAAGTTGTTTGGTTTGTTAAAGACCCAGTAGGGAAGCTACTTCCGGAAACAGTACTCTTGCTTCCCGCCCACCCGTTTGACCCTCCTGTCGCGGAACAAGAAGAAGCGTTACTGCTTGGAAACCAGCGGATAGTTGTACCACTATTGTTAAAAGGCAGGTTTTGATTGTCTGCCGTTATGGTTACTGTAGGCTTAGAGGGGCCGACTGGGCATTGAGGGTTGGTAATGGTCCTTGAAGAGTTACCGCCGTCAAAGTTTGGATTTTGCGGGTCAGTACAAGAGCGTCCGCCGCCTGAAGGGCTAGGATTTGTACAAGTGCGGGTCTGTGTGTAGGTAAGTTCGCACTGATTGTTAACAGGGGTCCAAGGGCTCCAGCCTCCGTTTACTACAGGCTGGTTTACGCAAGGACCAAAAGTTTTCGGAGAAGTTCCTAATTCAGTATTGGTGCCTTGAATATAAGCATGGATAGTATGAGAATTTGAATCTTTAAATATATTTGGGGTTGCTATGCTGAAACCGTGCCAGTCTCCGGCGTCGGGATAAACATCTCCGACATCCTGGCGGTTTTCATTTGCCGGTACCGTTACCGTGTTGGAACCGTCCGTAAGCCTTACGTTTACGCTTGCGTAATTTGTGCCGAATGCCCAGCCTTTAATCTCCGTACAACTTGCCACGTCCAGGTACCCTTTAGGATTAACATTTTGCGGCGCATCGTTTACTCTAACGGTAACAGTTTTTGAAACGGAGCCCGCGGCATTTCGGCATTCCAACGTAAACCTGTTGTCGCCTTTTACAAGGTTTGGTATTGGTTGAGTGCCGCCGCTCGCGGTATTTACCGGATTATTACTATTCCAAAATTGATGGGAAGGGGAAGCGGTAGCCCAGCATGAGTCAGCTCCGGTTACAGTCCAGGAAAGAGTCGTGGAGTTCTGCGGCCAGGTCATGGAGCTAGGATTGGCGCTGAAGTTGACGATGATGGGTTTGCTGCCACCGTCACACTGGGTAAAAAAACTCAAAGTATTACCAGTGTCGCTGCCGTTCTGGTTTTTGGCCATGGCCCGGAAAAAGTAAGTTTTATTCGGAGAAAGATTATTTAAACGATAACTAAAATCTGACGGTTGGGAGAAAAATTGGCTCGGGCTTCTTTGTCCAAGTGAGCTCGTATTTCCGTCGCTGTACTCAAACCAAACTTCTGTGTTTGCGCCGTTCGGTTCAATGTGGCCGTTTAGAGTAGCGCTGGTACAAGACAGGTTGTCTGCCCAGGGCTGGGAAGCGCTTGTATTGTGGGGGGAAAGAGGCAAGGCAACAAAACCGAGCAGGGCTATTACTCCCAGGGCGACCAATTGCACAGATAATTTGATTTTTGTTTTCATGGGGTTATTATATCACAAATGACTTTTTAAGTCAATACTAATAATTTAAATTGTTTTTTAGAGTAAAAACCGATTTTTTAGCTTTCACTCTTCAAATATATGACTGATATTACACAAGTAAGACGTATGTGCAACATTTTTGTTTCATAGCTTTGAAGAGTGCAGGAGGGCTAGGACCTAAGGTACTGTGCACTCCTGACACGATTATGGTGTCTCGGGCAGAGTCGTGACGTTGGGGCCCTTCTTCTTGCTGACGCAGGGCTCCAGCTTGAAGCCACAGTCAGCGATGCCGAGAAGGACACCATGGGTAACACTTGCCCACACTGGGTGTCTGTCCCACCACGTGGTGTACCAGTTGCCCGTCTCGATCGTCGGCTGCGGCAGAGTCTCTGCGGACGGGGGAGCGGCCTCGAACGCTTCACGAGCCGCACGCCTGATCCCCTCGTAGTCGATCAGCGCGATGGCCGTCTTCACGCTTTCCTCTGCCGCGCCGATGAGTTTCATGATCATCGAAACGCGGGGTTTGTGGCCGTTGCCGCAGGCATTCACGATCGCCTTCGTGCTCGGCTGGAGTGTGACCTTCACGGCGTCGGCTTCTTCTCCGTTCGGGGCGGTGAAGTGAAAAGGTTCCACCTTCGCTCCCTTGGGAAAGTCCACCAGCGTACCCGCTGGCACGGAGAGGTTGGTGTATAGCCCGCCCTTTCCTTCAAGCGGACCCGAGGAAGGCACGAGCAGCACGCCGGTGCTGTGGGTGGCGTAGTCGGTGACGTACGAGACGTCCACCGGGTCCATCCCAATCAGCGCGAGGCTTTCCTTCTGCCCGATGCGCGGATCGTGCGCCTGGGGCTTGTTCTGCGCGTTGACGTCGTAGACGCCAAGCACGAAGACGAGAATGGAAATTGCAAACAACACCCTATTTCTCATGGATTCATCTCCCGTTTGTGATGCATTGTTGTTGTGTTGCGCTTCGGTTTCGACGAACTGCTTGACTCGCGGCTTTTCCCATGTTCTGCATGGTTTTTACCGCATTTTGATTCACTCGGGATTTTATCACGACCTACCCGAAATGTCAACAGGCCTACCTTGGTTCACCCAATTAGACGCTGGGAGCAGTTTTTATTTACAAGCTCTAAATGCAATGGAAAAAATCGAGAATTTTGATTCTCTGAAAGTAAAATTTATTTTATATCTTTGTGCTCCCGGCAAGAATCGAACTTACATTTCGACTTCCGCAAAGTCGCGTCCTATCCGTTGGACGACGGGAGCAATATTTTTAGATTAACAGTTTTAAGTCTTCGCGTAAAGCTAACCCCCTCAATCCCCCTTATAAAGGGGAAGGGAATGAACTCTCCCCTGACAAGGGGAGACAGGAGGGGTTTAAAATCCGAGCGCTTCCATGATTTTTTCGGAAGGATGTTCTTTCATTTCTTCCTCAAGTATATTCTGCTCCAGCATTATTGAGTATATGCGCTCGCCTATTTCTTCATCTATCGGGATAGAGATAATGGGCATAAAAAATCTTTCGGAGCGGATAAAAAGCATAGGCTTTTTAAAAACCTCCCTGTTTATTTCAAGCGGATCGTGTGATTGCACCCAAAAAGCCCGTATATTTTCATAAGGATAGAAACGTGTGTGGATGCGGAGCCCTCTGTCGGTGAGTTCGTATTCCATAATGTCAGGTTTTTTAATTGCGAAAAGTCCCAATAAAATTCCTGCCAAAATAAGAAGCGCGGCGAAAAAATAATCCGCAAAAATCATTGCGGCTATGGCCGAAGTCACTACGATAACGCCGAGCGCCCAAAACCAGTCTTTGCTTCTTTCTTTTTCTTCGTATTCCAGCGCCGTCCAAGTTAATTTTTCGTTTGCTTTCATGCTTAGTTAAGTATACCAAACTATATGCAAAGAAGTCTAATAAAGGGTATATTATGGTTATGCAAAGTCCACTTACCCTTGTAGTTTTCGGAGCCACGGGGGACCTTTATCATAACAAGCTCGCCTTCGCACTTTTTAACTTGTTTTCTTTGGGCATGCTGCCGGAACATTTCGGCATTATCGGTTTCTCCCGCAGGTCTCTTTCCAATGAGGATTTCCAGGAGTTCACCAAAGAAGCTATTTTAAAAAAGAACCCCGACGTCGAAAATTCGGGCACTGCCGGCAAAGATCTTGCCGGTTTTCTCTCCCACCTTAAATACGTGCAGGGCGACCTCGAAAACCTGGAGGATTTTATCAGTTTGGGCAAGGAGCTCGCGGCCTACGACGAAAAAAAGGGAATTTGCACCGACAAACTTTTTTATCTTTCAACCCCGCCTATCTTGTACGCGACCATTTTTAAAAATATATCCCTGGCGGGACTGACCATTCCCTGCGCCCCCGGAGTGGAAGATAGAGTTAAAGCATGGACCCGGGTGCTGGTCGAAAAGCCGTTCGGTAAAAATATACTAGACGCGGAAAACCTGGATCAACTCTTAGGAGAGCTTTTTGACGAGTCGCAAATATTTCGTATAGACCACTATTTAGCCAAAGAAGCGTTGCAGAATATTTTATCTTTCCGTTTTTCCGAAGGCACTCTCGAGCCTGTGTGGAATAATCGCAACATTGAAAAGGTGCGGATAATTTTCCATGAGGAAAACCTAGTGGGGAAACGCGGAGCTTTATATGACGGATTGGGGGCTCTTCGCGACGTCGGGCAGAACCACATGTTGCAGATGCTAGCCTTGGTCGCAATGGAAAACCCTGGCACGGTCTCCGGTTCACTAGTGCACAAGGCACGTACGGCTGTCCTACAAAAAACTTCCCTCGTAGTGGACAGGGGAATAGTCCGTGGTCAGTACGAAGGGTACCTGGAAGAGCCGAACGTGAATCCAGAATCAAAAATTGAGACTTTTTTTCGGATAAGTTTAGAGGTAGATAATGAAAGATGGAAAGGGGTTCCGTTCGAATTTGAAGCGGGGAAAGGCCTGAATGAAGCGCAGGTAAAAGTGGAGGTATATTTTAAAGACAACAGCAAAAACCACACTTTTTTAATATCCGCTAATAAGAAAGTGCCGTATGATGCCCATGAAAAAGTATTATATGACTGCATCGTGGGTGACCAGACCGTTTTTACGACTACCGCGGAAATCATGGCCGAGTGGAAAATTATTACCGACACCATTGAAGCCTGGCAGTCAGTACCGCTAACGATTTACAAAAAAGGTTCGGCGGGTGTAGACATATGTTAAAATAAGAAATGAATCCCGTTAGAGGTCGCGCAGTTTATTATCGTAAATAATATAGAAAAAATAACTTATGTTAATAATTTTTATTAAAAGAAAAATAACTACGGAAATGCAAAGCATTTCCTACCTCTAACGGGATGAAAAAAGAAATTGGATACATAGGACTCGGAAAAATGGGCAAGAATATGGTTTTCCGCCTGCTTAAAAGCGGGTGGGCGATTGTCGGGTACAACAAAACACCGGAAGAAGTAAAAGAAGTTGAAGCAAAAGGCGCTATCGGGGCTACCGGCCTGAAAGATTTAGTATCCAAGCTTGCGGCTCCACGGACTATTTGGCTGATGGTGCCGCACCAGGCAGTGGAAGAAGTTTTAAATGAACTGGTCCCCTTGCTTGATAAGGGGGATTTGGTTATTGACGGGGGGAATTCTCCTTACCGGGATTCAATACGGAGAGCCAAAGAGCTCGGAGAAAAAGGAATTGAGTTCCTGGACATTGGGGTATCGGGTGGGCCTGGCGGCTCCTTAAACGGAGCTTGCATGATGGCCGGGGGTAAAAAGGAAAATTACGAACGGCTGGAGAACGCTGGATTTTTTAAGGATACTTGCCTGCCAGACGGCTTTGGATACATGGGCTCGGCGGGCGCGGGGCATTTTATAAAAATGGTTCACAACGGAATAGAGTACGGGATGATGCAGTCCATCGCGGAAGGCTTTGACCTCCTGCGCCACTCAAAGGAATTTACCCTTGACCTGGAAAAAGTTACGGATGTTTATTCTCACGGCAGCGTTATCACTTCTAGTCTCGTTTCCTGGATGAGGGATGGATATAAAAAATATGGCAAGGACTTAAATGAAATTTCCGGCCGGGCTTCCGCCTCCGGCGAAGGAAAATGGACCGTAGAAGCAGGGGAGAGGGAAGGCATACCTATGCCCGCGATAAAAGCCGCGCTCGATGCGCGCTCCGTTTCACAATCCAAGCCGTCGTACCAAGGGAAGGTGGTTTCCACCATGCGGGGAGAATTTGGACAGCATCCGGTCAAAAGAAGAGAAGACGAACCGGAAATTTTATAAATATGAAAATTATAGATATATCATTGCCGTTAAATAGTAAAACTCCTATATATCCGGAAAATGTTCCGCTATCAATCAACATTCACCATGCGATGCCTGAATACAGCACACAGCTTTCTTCTATTACTTTCGGTTCGCATACGGGGACACATATAGACGCCCCGGGGCATGCGGTGGAGGGAGCACCTATGCTGGATAAAATTCCCCTAGAAAATTTTATTGGCACTTGCCGAGTTTTAGATTTTTCCCAAGAAGAAGGGGAATCTGTAACACAAAAAATGCTGGAAAACAAAAATATTAAAAAAGGAGAAAGGATTTTATTAAAAACAAGTAACTCTATCCGTGGCTTTAAAGAATTTTACGAAGACTTCGTGTACCTGGACGGAGATGCCGCGGACTACCTCGCCAGCTTGGAGGTTCTGCTCGTTGGCATTGACTCTTTGTCCATAAAGAAACGCGGAGGTGCGGATAACCGTCCACATACGTCGCTACTATTTAAAAATATTCCTATTGTGGAAGGCTTGGATTTGTCAAAAGCGGAAGAAGGCGAATATGAATTATATTGTTTGCCGCTAAGTTTCACGGATATAGATGGCGCACCCGTCAGAGCCGTACTAATAGAAAGGTAATTTTTATAAAAAAGGTAAAAAGAAGAGCGCTGTCTTCTTTTTGAGCCAAACAGCGCTCTATTGCTAGTTAAACTAGCAAGCTTCTTCACTCATTGAAGAATAGATGCCAGAATCGTGAGATTCTAGGGGGAAACCTGGCCGCCGTTCCCGGCGGCCAGGGGGTGT
>DATDXF010000012.1:0-21879 GCA_036517215.1 Minisyncoccota bacterium
CCGCCGGGGAGGCGGGAAATGAGGGTGTGTCCATCTACCGCGTGCACGACGAACCTTCCAAGGAAAAAATGACCGACTTGGCGTTTTTCCTGCGGAGCCTGGGGCATAAGGTGCCGCTCAAAGACGGGGTCATTCCCACGCATGAAATAAATAAGCTGCTCAAAAGCCTCGCCGGCAAAGCCGAAGAAGACACCGTAAACAGAGCGGTTATCAGGTCTATGGCCAAAGCTATTTACTCCACAAAAAATATCGGCCACTATGGTCTTGCGTTTGAACATTATACGCACTTTACTTCCCCTATAAGACGCTATCCGGATATAATCATCCACAGGCTTCTCTCAAACTACCTGGACGGCCGAAAAGTGGAGCCGGGAAAATTGTTCGAATACGAGAAAATGTCGCTCATTGCTTCCGAGCAGGAAAAGCGCGCGTCCGACGCGGAAAGAGCTTCTATAAAATACAAGCAGGTGGAATATATGTCCCGACATATGGGCGAGAAGTTTGACGGAGTAATAAGTGGAATGACCGAATGGGGAATGTATGTGGAGGAAATTGAAACAAAATGCGAAGGACTGGTGCGCGTGCGCGACATGGATGACGATTTTTATGTTTTTAATGAAAAAAAGCTGGAGCTCGCCGGGCAGAAAAAGAAGAAGCGCTACCGCCTGGGAGACCGGGTAAAGATAAAGGTGCGCGGGGTTGACCTGGAAAGAAAAACAATAGATTATGTTTTAGTATGAGTAATCCCCAAAAAATAAAGAAAACGAGGTTAATCCTATGGACGGCTTTTCCGGTATTTATCGGTATATTTTTCGCGTCATCCGTCCTCTCTGCATTTAACACCGCCTGGCAAAAAAGTGGCCTGCCGGTTCTGCCGAGCCAGGCCGCGGTAGTGCAGATAATTCCGAAAGAGAAAAAACCCCAATACTTTTACGCTAACAAAGACATGAGCGGCGGACCGAAACTTTCCGCAAAAGCATACATAGTCGGAGACCTGAACACCGGAGAAGTGATACTTTCGAAGTCCCAAGATGAGAGGTTCCCTCTCGCTTCGGTCTCCAAGCTCATGACAGCGCTCGTGGCGACCGAAATAAGAACCCCTTTTGACACGGCGCAAGTGAGCAAGAGTGTGGTTGCCACCAACGGAACAAATGGAGAACTCCGGGCGGGTGAAAAAATAAAGACCGCCGACCTGCTTTATCCTCTCCTTCTCGAGTCCAGCAACGACGCCGCCGAAGCACTAGCCGAACATTTCGGCAGAGACAGTTTCGTCGGAAAGATGAACGAAGCGGCGAAGCAGCTCAAAATGACAGGCACATCCTACGAAGACCCGAGTGGGCTTTCCGTAAACAATAAATCGACCGTCTCCGACATGTTCAAGCTGACAGGTTACCTTGCGAAGCAAAAACCCGACCTGCTAAAGATCACCACCCTGCGCAGTCATACAATTAAAAAACAACATAGCTGGTCCAACATCAGCCAATTTTTGGGGCACGACGAGTACACAGGGGGTAAATCCGGATACACCGACCCCGCCAAACAGACAGTTGTTTCTGTTTTTAACCTTCCTCTAGGAGAGACAGGCTCTCGCCCTATCGGCATTGCTCTCCTCCAGAGCTCTGACCGGAAGAAAGACGTGGAGACTATTTTAAAATACCTAAAGAAAAACATATATTACGGAGGACTGGCCGACGCCAACACAAACTGGGTTCAGGAAAAAGTGGGAATGCCGGACATCAAGGACCCGTCGTTCATAACGTTGGCTTTCGCCGGAGACATAATGCTTGACCGAGGAGTAAGGACATCGGTAATAAAGAATTTTAACAATGACTATTCGGCAATATTTGCTAAATCCCTCGGGCATAGCCCTACGGGCGAGCCAAAAAGTGTTTCCGATATATTTAAAAAATCCGACATCGTTTTTGCGAATCTGGAAGGAACAGCGTCAGACCAGGGAGTAGACCAGAAAAACTTGTATTCTTTCAGGATGGACCCTAGCGTCATCCCGGCCTTGAAAGGTGCGGGAGTGAGCGTGCTCTCGGTCGCAAACAACCACGTCGGCGACTGGGGCAGGAGCGCATACGTCGACACCCTCGCTCGCCTGAAAGAAAACGAAATACTTTACACAGGAGGAGGAAACAACAAGATTGAAGCGGCAACCCCGGCGATCATTGAAAAGTACGGAATGAAAATCGGATTCCTGGCATTCTCCGACAAGGGCCCCGCTTATATGAAAGCGGATGGAGAAACCGCAGGCCTGTCTGCGCAGGCAGGCCTGCTTCTGGCCAGCGATCCGAATTTTGACAAAATAATAGAAAGCGCCGCGAAGCAGGTGGATTACCTCGTGGTCTCTTTCCATTTCGGAGAAGAATATAAGACCAAACATAACGCCCGGCAGGAATCCCTGGCGCATAGAGCGGTGGACAACGGAGCCAAACTGGTTATCGGCGCTCACCCTCACGTGATACAGGACACCGAAGTCTATAAACAAGGATACATAGCATATTCGCTCGGCAATTTTGTTTTTGACCAATCCTGGAGCAAGCCGACAATGCAGGGAATGCTGCTAGAAATAAAATTAAACCGGGACGGATCCATGACCGCCAAAAAGAATACTGTGCAGTTAAACTCGGTTTTCCAGATAGAAAAAGTGACCGAGGGAAAGGAAGAAAAAGTAAAATTCGAGGAAATAAAAACTACTTCGCGATAGCCGTCGCTTCGTCGAACTTGACAGATAGTAACTTTGACGCGCCGTCCCCGCCTATGGTAACTCCATAGAGCACTCCGGCGCGGGACATGGTCTCGCGGTTATGTGTAACCACGACGAGTTGAGACTGGCTTGATAGTTTCTCAACTATATCCCCGTATTTTCGGGAGTTTGATTCGTCGAGAGCGGCATCCGTCTCATCAAGAACCAAAAAAGGCGGCGGATTGACCTGGGACATGGCAAATAAAAGCGCGATGGATGTGAGTGATCTTTCGCCCCCCGAGAAAGCGTGTAGTTCTCTAACTTTTTTATGAGGTAGGGAAACGCTTATTTCTATCCCTTGCTCGAACACTAACTCTGTTTCCACGTCCAAAAAATCTCCCTCCATTTCCGCCTCATCGGCGGATCGCCGTCGAGGCGATTTATTTTCCGCGATTATATGAAGCGCTCCGTGTCCGCCGCCGAACATCAGCTGGAAAAACGCCTCGAATTCCACGTTTATTTTCTTCACTCCTTCCTTAAATTCTATATCTATTTTTTCTTTCAAACCCGCGACGAGTTTCTTTAACGATTCTATGCTTTTTTCCAGATCTTCCATTTCTTTGGCCAAAAATCCGTCCCGCTCGGAAACCTGTTTGAATTCTTTCAAAAGCTCGGCGCCGTTTCCAAGGCCTGTGTCTTCCAACCTTATTTTTATCCGCTCAATTTTCTTTTTCAACTCTTCCTGTGAAACTTCCATACTAATTTCCGCCTCTTCGGCGGATCGCCGCTCTGGCGATTTATAACTGAAAATTTCCTGTCCCACCAAGGCCGCTCCCTCTTTGAGCTCAAGCTCGAAAGCTTCCATACGGTTCTTCAGATTCGCATCCCTTATAGAGACGAGGTCAATCGCGCTCGCAAGCTCTTGTTCTCGCACTTTCCAGGTAAATTTTTCCCGCTCCAGATCGCGCAGAGCCTCTACTTCTTGGTTTACTTCTCCTTTTAGCTTGACTACTGTCTCCGCTAGCTCTTTTTCTTCCTGTTCCAGTTTTTTTATTTCCGCTAGTGTGCTTGCTTTGGAGGTTTTCAGTTCGGCAAGTTCCCTTTCTTCGTTATGCCGTTTTTCCACCTGCTCCGCGCCTTCTTTTATTACGCTGCCGCAAAGAGGGCATACTCCGGAAACCTGGGCTTTATTTTCTCTTGCTTCGAGTATTCCCTCGATACGTCCGAGCTTTCTCTCCATCTCCCCTTTCGTGCCGCGGAGAGTATTCAAGGCGTCCTCCACTTTCCCGAGCTCTTCCAGTTTTTTATTTCCGGCGGAAGAATTACCTCTTTCTGTCGCCGATATCTTTGCGCCCACTTCTTTGAGCTCCGCGCTTAACTTGGTTCTTTCGGACGACAAGTTGTCTTTTTCCGTGTTTAAATAAACGCTTTCTCTTTTCAGATATTCCTGATAAAGAATCCCGAGTTCCGTCTGCATTTCTTTTACCTTTTCGAATTTTTCCACTTGTTTCTTTAAAAAATTCAGGTGAGGAGCGTTTTCCCTGCGAAGCATCACCACCTCTTTCATGTTTTCGCCGGTCTTTTCCAGTTTCCTTTCGGATTCTTTTATTTTATATTGATAGATCTTGAGCCCAAGCGCGTCTTCCACCATTTCCTTGCGGTCGCGGGCGCTAGCGTTCAAAATTCTGTCGGCTTCCCCTTGCGAAATGATATGGTGTCCGCTCGAACCTATATTCACGGACGCAAGCAAATTATGTATGTCCTTCAGCCGCACTTCCGTGCCGTTTAAAATATATTTATTAAGACCGTCGGAAAAAACTTCTCGGGAAATCGATATTACGTCATAATCCAGGTTTATATTTTCGCCTCCTTCGTTCGTCAACTTGAAAACTTTGTCGGCGTTATCAAAAAAAATAGTTACGGCCGCTTTGGACCCTTTGGGCAAGTTTTTTGACCCCTTGAACACCAAATCCGAACCTCCTTTGCCACGCATGGACTTCATTGACTGCTCACCTAAAACGAAACGTATGGCTTCGACAACATTGGATTTCCCCGAACCGTTCGGGCCCACGATTGCCACGACGGGGCTGTCAAAGTCCAAAACAGTCTTTTGCGCAAAAGATTTAAAGCCGTTTAATTGAAGTTTTTTTAGTCGCATTCCTGATATTTTTATTAATCCATCCAGTTTTTGGCTTTTAATGCGAAGAGAGCTGCAGATTGTTCCGCCTCCTGCTTGCTTTTGCCCTTGCCCTCGGCTATCAGGTCTTTCCCGAAATAAATGCCGACCGTAAAATGCTTGTCGTGGTCGGGGCCCGACTGGCTCAAAACTTTATACGCTGGGGTCACGGAAACGAATTCCTGTGCTTTCTCCTGCACCAAAGATTTGGCGTCACGCCAGAGTTTCTTGTTCACTATTTCGTCCGTCTTCGGAAGCAACGTCCGCGTCACGAATTTATCCACCACGTCATATCCCTGGTCCAGATACATGGCGCCTATAAACGCCTCATAAGTGTTCGCCAAGATATATTGCCGCGCTTTGCCGAAGTCTTTGGCCTCTCCTTTGGACAGAAGAAGGTAATCATTCATGCCGATGTCTCCGGCGACTTCGGAAATTATAATCGCGTTAACCAGGGCGGAACGCACAGCGGTAAGTTCCCCTTCGGTGTATTTCGGATATTTTTTATATAAAAAGTCGGTAACAATAAGCTCGAGGACCGCGTCGCCCAGAAACTCCAGTCTCTCATTGTGAGGGATGGGCAGTCCTGGATTTTCGTTTATATAAGAACGGTGCGTAAAAGACTGTTGCAAAAGGTCCTTGTCTTTGAAAATTACTTTTATTTTTTTCTCAAAATCTGAAAATTTTACCATGCTTATTTTTGTCCCAACGCGTTTGGTCGGGGCTCCGACTTCGCGTCGGAGCTAATAATTTCAACAGCTTTGCTGATGAGCGGGATTATGTCGTTATAAATACGGAGTGAGGGAATCGCGGAAAGCTCGAACCATCTGGCTCCGTCTAGTCCGCCGGACTTTTCCAGGACAAGCTCTTGGTACTCGCTTTCTGCTAAAAAGTACACAACCTTTTTCAAACTTTTGCCGCTCTCTGGGTGCGTTGCCACATATTCATTCTCTCCCAATTTTGTCAGTATTTTTATATCCAGACCGATTTCTTTTTTTATTTCCCTTTTGGTAGCCTCTTTTTCGTCTTCCCCGTCTTTTATACTTCCTTTGGATATGGTCCAGTAGCCGAAAACGTCGTGCACCAGGGCAAACAAGAGCGTATCGTCCTTTCTAGAATAGACTAACGCCCCGCCTTTTTTATCAACCGGCAACTTGGTTATATCCACGGGTTCTGCCGCTTTTTTCTTTTTGCTGACCTGTTCTTTCCCCGGCTCTCCTATTTCTTTATATACCGCGCCGAGGACCCCGTTTACGAATTTACCTGAATTCTCTCCGCCGAAAGTTTTAGCCAGCTCAATAGCTTCGTTGATAGCGACCTTGGGAGGTACTTCCCGGCGGTCGCCAAAAAGAAGCTCGGTGAGTCCGATGCGGAGAATATTCCTGTCTATAACCGAAATCTTGTCGATTGGCCAGTCGGGCGCGGCTTTCTCTATGATTTCATCCACTACTGCCCGCTTTTTCAGCACCTGGTCTATCAGAGAGAAGACGAAAGCATCGTCCTCGAAACCGGGCGCAAATTCCTTTAAATTCCTTTTTAAGCTTTCCTGGAGCTCTTCTGTGTTGAGGCTAGCGCCTTTCTTGTCCGCAGGCGTGCCTGCCTGCGCAGACAGGAAATCCCATTCAAAAAGAGTCTGAAGAACTATTGATCTGGAAAGGTGCCTATTTGCCATAAATTAATGAACATAGTGAATATAATTTATGAGCAATCCCGTATGAGCCGAAGGCTTCGTTCGGGATGCCATAATTACTTACCCGCTTCAGCCTTTTTGGCTTTTGCTTTCTTTTGTTTCTTTTCCGTCTTTTTTATCAGATCCAGCACCTTTTTCCCTCGGTAAAATCCACAGGAAACGCATACTGTGTGCCTGCGCTTCAAGGCCTTGCAATTCTCGCATTTCGTAAAACTGGTACTCTCCAAGGCATGGTGCGAGCGCCTGTTTTTCGTATGCGATTTTGTATGTCTCATTCGTACTACCATAATGGATACATACTAGCATATTATGGACGGAAAGCAAAATTCTGCAATTAGCCTTTGACAAAAAACTACCTTTTGCTATTATTATAAATGTGTAGAGATTGTTATGGCTACCAACCATAATCCCTAGATTGAAGGGACCGTCTGGCTAATCTACAATAAACAAAAAGAACAAAGTTGGGTGGAACCGCGAAATAGACTCGCCCCGACAAAAAGTGATAATTTTCATTTTTTGTCGAGGCGATTTTAATTTTAATTAATAAAATAAATATATGGAAAAAGCGGATAAATTGCAGGGCATAAGGCATACTCTTTCTCATCTTACTGCCGCTGCGGTCAGGGAACTTTGGCCGGGATCTCAAAACGCCATAGGCCCGGCCATAGACAATGGCTTCTATCAGGATTTTGAAATTGCGGGCAATGTCAGTGATGCCGACTTGCCTAAGATTGAGGTTAAAATGAAGGAGTTGTTGCCAAAATGGACCGGGTTTGAAAAAAAGGAAGTTACTAAGGAAGAAGCTCTCAGAGAATTTTCCTGGAACAAGTACAAAACGGAGCTAATTGAAGAATTTGCAGGAGAGGGAAAAAAGATTACTTTTCATAATGCTCCGGGCTTAGTGGATCTGTGTAAAGGCGGGCACGCTGAAAATCCAGCAAAAGAAATAGACCCTTCTGGTTTTAAATTATCTCACATCGCCGGAGCTTACTGGCGCGGAGATGAAAAAAATAAAATGCTTACCAGAATTTACGGACTGGCTTTTGAAAACAAAGGGGAGCTGGACAAGTATATTGAACAGCGAGAAGAAGCAAAGAAAAGAGACCATAGAAAAATCGCAAAAGAACAGAGACTCCTTGTTTTTTCCGACCTTGTCGGCTCCGGCATGCCGCTTTATACACCCAAAGGCAATATCATAAGAAACGCGATAATAAATTATTCGCGCGAGCTGAATACTCGGCTCGGCTTCGGCGAAGTGCACACGCCAAACATCAACAAGGCGGAGCTTTTCAAACTCTCCGGCCATTACGACCTCTATAAAGCGGATATGCTATCGGTGCACTCACAATATGTTGCCGATGAAATGTTTTTGAAACCCATGAACTGCCCGCAACATACGCAAATATACGCTTCGGAGCCAAGAAGTTATCGGGACCTGCCTATCAGATATTCGGATTTTGCTGTATTATATCGCGACGAGAAACCGGGAGAGCTTTCGGGGCTTACACGCCTGCGCGCATTTTCCCAGGATGACGGGCATATTTTCGCCCGGGAAGACCAGATTGAATCGGAAGTATCAAACATACTGGATGCCATCAAAGACGCGCTTATTACATACAAGCTGGACAACTACTGGATGCGCTTCTCCCTGCGCGACCCCCAAAATACCGAAAAATACCTGGGAAGCGATGAAGTCTGGGAGCGCTCGCAGGCAATAATGCGCAAACTGCTTCAGGAAAAGAAAATAGAACATAAAGAAACTGAAGGCGAAGCGGCCTTTTACGGCCCCAAAATAGATATTATGGCGGTAGATGCCCTCGGACGCGAGTGGCAGATTTCCACAATTCAGCTGGACTTCAACCAACCTGCGCGTTTTAAGCTGGAATACGCCGCCGAAGACGGCACAAAGAAAACGCCAGTTATGATCCACCGCGCGCTCATCGGCTCCCCTGATAGGTTCTTGGGAGTGCTTATCGAACACTATGCCGGCGCATTCCCTCTCTGGCTCTCACCTGTGCATGTAAAGGTCATACCCGTACGCACCAACCATAACGAGTACGCGAAGGAAATCGCCAATCTCTTGAAAGAAAACGGTATTCGCGTGGAACTCGATGACGGAGATTCCAACCTAGGAGGCAAAGTCCGTGAAGCAAAAAACATGAAGGTGCCTTACTGGATAGTCCTTGGGGATAAAGAAATCGAATCAGGAATGGTTACGCTGGAATCCCGCGATGCAGGTCAGCTCGGACAAATATCAAAGGAAGAACTTGTTTCCAAGCTTTTAGAAGAAATTAAAAACAAGAAATAATTATATATCAATCTCTGCGAGTTTTGCGTTTGATTGAATGAAAGATTTTCGAGGCGGAACTTCGGAGCCCATCAGAATATCGAAAATTTTATTTGCCTCCTCCGCGTCCGAAATATCTACTCTCTTTAATACGCGGTGGGCGGGGTCCATGGTCGTTTCCCAAAGTTCTTCCGGGTTCATTTCGCCTAAACCCTTGAAGCGCTGGATGTGAATCTTGCTTGATTTTTTGGCTGCTGTTTCTTCCTGCTCCTCTTCGGACTCTTCCGCGCTTTCGCCTTCTGCCGCTTCCACTTCTTGAATTTCACTTACTTCCGCTCCCTTGCCGATAATTTTTATCTTCTCATCGTCCGTATAAGCGTACGAAATTTCCTTGCCTTTCTTTATTTTATAAAGAGGTGGTTGGGCAATATAAATATATCCCGCGTCTATAACTTGTCTGAAGTAACGATAAAAAAGAGTAAGGAGTAACGTACGTATGTGCGAGCCGTCCACGTCGGCATCCGTGGCTATGATTATCTTATGATAGCGCATTTTATCCAAGTCAAAAGTATCTCCAATGGAAGTCCCCATGGCAATAACCAGCGACTTCACTTCTTTGGAAGCAAGCATTTTATCTATACGCGCGCGCTCCACGTTGAGTATTTTCCCGCGCAGAGGCAATATGGCCTGGGTACGTCTGTCCCGGCCCTGTTTTGCGGAGCCGCCTGCGGAATCTCCCTCTACCAGGAATAATTCCGATTCGGAAGCGTCTTTGCTCTGACAGTCGGCAAGCTTGCCCGGAAGGGTCATGCCTTCAAGCGCGCCTTTCCTTAAAACCGAATCCTTAGCGGCTTTGGCGGCTTTACGAGCTTTTAACGCGAGAATTGATTTATTTATTATGGACTTGGCTTCGTCGGGATTTTCTTCAAGGAAATTCGCGAAGGCTTCCCCGAAGACCGTGGCCACTGCGCCCTGGGCTTCCATGCTGCCTAATTTTCCTTTTGTCTGCCCTTCGAATTGTATCTCACGAAGTTTTACCGAAATTACCACGGTCAAGCCTTCAAGCACATCCTCCCCGGTAAATCCGCCCTCGGACTCTTTCATCATTTCATTTTTCTTGCAGTAGGTATTGAGCGTCCTTGTAAGCGCGGTTTTAAAACCCGTCACGTGCGTGCCGCCCTCCTGGGTAAATATGTTGTTCGCGAACGGGAAAATCCTGTCGGCTATGTCATCCACGTATTGCAGGGCAATTTCCACCCCGACTCCGTCCATCTCTTTCTCAACATAAAAAATATTGCTTTGAATTGGTTTCTGGAACTTGTTGTAATACTTTACCAAAGAAATAAGCCCGCCTTCGAAGTAAAAAGTAACCGATGGAAGCTCAAGCCCCAGATCTCTAAAATAAAAAACGTCGGACTCATCTAGTCCTTTTGTATTGTCCCATCCCCTTGCGTCGATTATTAAAATTTTGAGCCCCTTCACCAAGTAAGCCTGCTGGCGAATGTGATTCACGACCGTATGCCAATCAAATACTATTTTCCCGAAAATTTCCTGGTCGGGCTCGAAAGTTATTATGGAGCCGTGGAGTTTTGACGCGCCAGTTTTCTTAACCGCGGATTTTTTCTTGCCTTGCGAATATTCCTGCGCATATTTTCCTCCGTCCCTGTGCACTTCAGCTTTGCAGTAAATTGAAAGCGCGTTTACTACCGACGCCCCTACCCCGTGCAGGCCTCCGGAGACTTTATATCCTTCCCCTCCGAATTTTCCTCCGGCATGAAGCGTGGTCATAACCGTTTCCAGCGCGGAGACTTTTGTTTTTTTATGTATATCAACGGGTATGCCTCGTCCATTATCCGCCACCCGGACGCGGTTCTCGGGAAGAAGAACTATTTCTATATCATTGCAAAAGCCACCCATCGCTTCGTCGCGTGAGTTGTCAAAAATCTCCCATATCAGGTGGTGTAGTCCCTCCGGACCCGTAGTTCCTATATACATCCCGGGACGGCGGCGGACAGGCTCCAAGCCCTCTAAAACGGAAATGTCAGAGGCATCATAATGATGCCCTTTTTCGGCATCTTTTTTCGCTTCTTTTTCTTTTGCCATATAAGGGTATTATAACAAATTGCCCCCGGTTTCGCTAGTGATTTTTAAGGTAATTTATGTTGTAAAATTAGGGTAAAAAGAGTGACGGGGCCGGCTCGCGTAATCGCGAACCGACCCCTTGATAGTCTGCCGTTCCCTAGAGAACGGTGTCCGAACGTGGAGTACATGTCGAACATTCTAGCCGCGCGAGCTTGAGAGCATGACTGTGTTCGTCTTCGACGTTCACCGCCTGGGCTGCGGCTGCCGCCCTTTTGGCCCTTGTCGCCTTGCGCCGTACGCGGCGATCGCGAGTTCGTGCATTTGCACTATCAATCAACCGCGCAACTGTGTCCAGGTCGTAATCCATTTCCAATCTCCCTCCCCGATATCGTCCGGGCAATTACGGCCGTCTCATTTTGTGAGATAGCGAGTTAATCTTAGAAGACTGGGAAACAGTGGTTAGAACTCTCCAGCCACTCTTCGTAACTCATCCCGGAATCGGGATTCCAGATGCGCTCGCAGTCTGGACAGGTGACGACTTCTTCTTCTTCGTGCATTTCACGCTCCTCCATGAGAGTGTCTCCTTTTGGATTTGGTCTCCGTAAAACGAAGATATTAAGTACAACAAAGCTTTATACCCAATATCTTCGCTTTACAAAAACTGCAAAAAGACGAATAAGATATATAAAGAACAAAACAGCCCCTTTAGAGGGCTGGTGTTTGGGTTGTAGTTTGTGTTAAGAGTTTTTACAGCGCAAAAATCAGCCTTCTAAATGAGGATTGATAATCACGAGGACGAGGGCTGAAATGTGTTTAATTGTCGCTGTATTTTGGTTCACGCTAGTATTATAGCATACCCGTAAAAGATGTAAAGAATCATGTGGAAAACTAATTATCTTACTTCCCAGCCGCACTCCTTAAGTTTGTCGCTTATTTTAGCCATGATTTCATTAATCTCGGCATCCGTGAGGGTTCTTTCGTAGGACTGAAACACCGTGCGGAACGCGTATGAAACTTTCCCGTCTTTTTTAAACTCATCAAAAAGCTCCGGTCCCCTGATAACCATGTCTCCCATGTTTTCTTTTATGATTTTTTCCACATCGGAGCTCTTTGTGCCTTCGGGCACCCATACAGCAAGATCACGGGCGATAAAAGGATACAGCGGCCACATTTTAAATTTAGCTCCTAGATTGTAATTTCTTTCTATTAGTGAGAAATCTTTTGGCATTTCCTTGTAAAATTCATCCAGCGTAGTTTCTTTTATTTCCGTCTTGCCTACATACCCAACACGCATTTCTTCCGAGGGCGTCCATACTGTGCCAATCTCAAAAATCTTTACCCGGTCTGTTCCCAAAACCGGAGCGTTGGTCTGGTTTAATTTAAGGCTTTCTTTAAGTCCATCCGATAAGTTTTCCCGCAAATAATTCTTATCCGAGGCTGAAGCCAATACCGATACTTTTCCCTTGTCTTTAAAGCTGGTGGTCATAACTTCCGAGTACCCGTCATTCAATAATTTACTCCTGGCCCAGACTATTTTTGCATACAATTCATTCCCTTTTGGCTTAAAGTCTATTTTAGGAATTGTGCCTTTTACTTTGTCATATCCCAAAACTCTGCCGATTTCCTCTGCCATGTCTTCTTCCATGGTAAGGTCCAGACGCAAATCAGGAACGGTAATTTCAAAAACTCCGCCATTTTCCGAATATTCTATATGGTATCTTTTCAAAATATCCCCTATGGCGTTCGCTGCGACATCAAGACCTAAAATTTTACAAATTTTTTCTGTTCGGAAAGAAAGTTTTCTCGGCGCGGGCTTTGATGGGTAAACATCAACGATATCTTCAAAAACAGCTTCCGGGCACATTTCTGCTATTAAAGCGGAAAGTTCCGTCATGCCAAAAGCAGCCACCTCCGGGGATAAATCATTTTCAAAACGTTTTTTTGCATCCGTAAAAATATTCAGCGCCTGGGCGGTTTTACGTACGCTCTTAGGTTCAAAATTAGCGCACTCTAAAATAATATCGGTAGTTTCTGCAGTGAGTTCGGCATACTTACCCCCTTTTATGCCGGCAATATCTAGAGAATTGCCGTAATCATCCGCGATTACCATCATTGTTTCATTTAAAGTCTTTTCTTCTCCACCGAGCAGAGTAATCTTCTCTCCAGGGTTGGCCTGGCGAACCTGCAGCTTCAAATCTTTAACCTTGCTTAAATCAAAAACGTGTGCCGGCTGTCCGCAGTCAAACATTGTCAGGTTTGTGGCATCCACCATATTATTGATACTTCTTTGCCCGATTGATTCCAGGTGCTTTACAACCCAGTCCGGCGACGGCCCGATTTTTACGTTCCTTACTATCCTTCCCATATAGCGTCGGCAGCCGGGAGTTTCGATTGTTTTAATAAGTTTTGTCGGCTTTGATTTAGTAATCTTGTATTTTGGAGTAGGGTCGTTGTATTTTATTTCTAAAAGCGAAGCCATTTCGCGCGCCAGCCCCTGATGGCTGAGTAAATCGTGCGCTCTGTTGGGCAAAATCTTTATATCAAAAATGGTATCTTCTTCTTTGCCGTCTTTAATCTTTTCAAGCGATTCAACTTCTGCCAAGTGATATGTAAAAATATCCGCGAGCTCCTCTGCCTCCGGAGCGTCCGGTATGTACCATTTGAGCCAGTTGTAGGAATATTTCATAACTTAAATTTGGTTTAATCTCAAATCCCCCTGGTAAAAAAGACGAACGTCGGGAACTCCCCACTTTATCATAGCGATACGGTCCAGCCCCCCGCCAAAAAGAAGACACTGATATTTTTTAGGATTCAATCCTATGTTCTTAAGAACGTTCGGATGTGCCATTCCGGCTCCCATCATTTCGAGCCATTTGCCGTTAAACTTGGCGAATACTTCAATGGAGGGCTCCGTAAAAGGGAAAAAGCTCGGTCGAAACTCGACTTCCACGTCTTCTCCCAACATTTTTTTATAAAAGTGGGCAAGTACACCTTTCAGGTTAGATAGCGAAATATTTTCTCCGATCATTCCGCCGTCTATCTGGTAAAATTGCATTTCGTGCGAAAAATCAGTGGCTTCGTTGCGGAAAACTTTACCGACGGAAATAAAAGCGCTTGGTATCCTTCCCTCTTTGTTGGCCTGCTCGATCGCCCGGGCGATGACTGCGGTAGTGTGTGTGCGTAAAACTTTTTCTTTGGCATCCTTTATAACAAAAGTATCCTGCATGTCACGAGCCGGGTGGTCTTTGGGCACGTTTAAAACGTCGAAATTGTACCACTCGCTTTCGAGTTCCGGTCCGGTCGCGATTTCAAAACCCATATCGGAAAAAACTTTATAGGCTTCTTCGGCCAAAAGAGAAAGCGGATGTATTGTTCCTGCCTGTGCAGGTAGGCCTTTTTTATTTTCTTCGCTCATTAATACTTAAATTTTATGAAAACTCATATGACCATGTTCCGCACTATGAACTTTAAAAGTATGATCAACACCGTCTATCCTAAGAGTTCTTTCGGCACTACCATGTTTACGAACAGCTTCATGTAAGTGCTCGACTTCCTCTGGAGTTAATTTTTGTAATGCAGCTTCTACCCCGTGATGATCATTGTTATTAATCTTAAAACCATGTACTAAATCCGATTCGTGTTCATCTGACATATATTTTTATTAATTAAACTTATAATTGTAAATTATACCAAATCTGCCTCAACGGGGCTAATCTTACGGCCGTGGCGTGAAAGAACGCAGCCTCCTTTACAAAACGCCTTTCCGTCATTTTTAGATAAGCAATTTACGCAATTTATAAAGTGCCGATGGCATACGGGGTTATCACAGTTAACATAATTCTCGGATTGTTCTCCGCATTCGTCACATTTGCCGACCACCTCGTGCTTTATGTCGTCTGTGTAAAACCCCATGGTAACCCTACCGTCAAAAACATAGAGCTTACCTTTGAAATCTTCGTTCGGATATTTCTCCATATAGCTCACGATACCGCCGTCGAGCTGGTACACATCGTTAAAGCCCTGGCTCATTAAAAACCCCGAAGCTTTTTCACAGCGCACTCCCCCCGTGCAGACAGTGAGTACTGTTTTATTTTTTAGATGATTTATTTGCTCCACAACTTTCGGCAGGTCGCGGAAATTCTCGATCGGCGGAAGAATAGAATTTTCAAAATGCCCGACTTTATGCTCGTAGGCATTTCTCATGTCTACGATGTAAAATTCTTTTTTGTCTCGTATCCAGTCGTGTAGTTCTTCGGGCTTTAAATGTATCCCCGTAATTTCATTCGGGTTTATGTCACAAGTTCCGAGGTTGAGGGACACGATTTCTTTGCGCACTTTTATTGAAAGTTTTGGAAATGCGTGCCCAGTCCCGCTGCTTATTTTAAAATGAATATTCTGAAAACGTATGTCTTGTTCAAGCTGCTTTATATATTCTTTTATGTTTTCTTTAGTTCCTTCAAAAGTTGCGTTTATTCCCTCTTTTGCAACTATACATCTGCCGGTAAGTCCAAGCGGGCCGCAAATAGCCTGCTGCCAGAATTTCACTTGTTCCGGATCTAAAATACGAATATATTTATAGAAAAGAATTATCTGGTACTCCATTATAGATTATATTAGACGCAAAAAGAGAAAATTACAAGTATGTTGACAAAAAAATTTGATTGATATAATGTTTAGATATAAAGCGATGAACGGAATAGTAGGCGAAAGCTGAACCAGCCCGGGAGCTGACTGCGATGAGCAGATCCGGAAGCCCAACCGTATAAATGGGACGCTAGTGTCGGTCGAAAGATTGGAGCTAGCTATAAAGATTTACAAAGCAATTTGTAGATAAAGATAAGGTGGTACGCGAGAAGCCTCGCCCTTGTCATTCCAAGTTTTTCTTGGTATGGCGAAGGCGAGGTTTTTTTGTGCTTAATTTTCTCTGCTTTATGAAAACAACAGTAATAAAAATAGGTAGTGGGGTTATATTGACCGGTAGAAATAAGCTGGACGAGTTTCGTATTGCTCATATCGCCGAACAGGTGGCTGTTCTACGAAAGAAAGGTATAAGAGTAGTACTTATCATGTCCGGAGCTGTTGCTTGTGGCGCTAATTATATTCAATTGTTGAATGGAGATATAAAATTGAGAAAGCTGGCAGCAGGAATTGGACAAGCTTACTTAACCTCGATTGTTAGAAAATATTTTTCAGCTAAAAATTTAACTGTCGCTCAAATTCTCCTTACGCAAGAGAATCTTAATTCCCCCGATAATATGCCCCTAAAGGAAACACTGGAATACTATCTAGAGATAGGGGTAGTCCCTATTATCAATGAAAATGATGTTGTGGAACTTAACGGCTTTGGCGGTAACGATTTTCTCGCTGCCAAGATTGCAGATCTATTGGGAGCGGAACGAATGGTAATGCTTTCCACAATGGAAGAATCAGGGTATGGCGTAGGTGGAGGAACGGTAAAAAAGCGGGTGGTAGCTGAATTGAATGAAAAAGGTATCAAGACATCCATAGTCGATGGAAAAGAAAAAAATATTATTATAAACAACATTTTATGAAAATAAATTTAAAGAAAACTAAAAAAGCTGCAGTCGCATTGGCCAATTTGTCGGAAAATAAACTTAACCTTTTCTTGGATAACTTGGCTCGAGGTATTAACGATAGAAAGCAAGAGATATTAAAAGCAAATAAGATAGACGTTATAAGCGCCAAAAATAAGGGGCTTTCTCAGCCCTTTATTCAAAGATTGATTTTTGATTCCAGGGCAATTGATAATATGCAAAAAAGGATAAAAAAGCTGAAGAAACTAAAAAGTGGCATTGGCGAAATTATACAAAAAAATAAAAACGAGGATGGGCTAATAACTCAAAAAGTGCGCGTGCCTCTCGGCGTACTACTCGTTATTTATGAATCCAGGCCTGAAGTAACCATAGACGTAGCGGCTCTTTGCCTGAAATCCGGCAATGCGGTTATTTTAAAAGGAGGCAGTGAGGTAAATCGCACAAATAAAGTATTATACGAATGTATAAGAATCGCCTTAAGGCGGACTGGCATGCCAAAAGAATCCGTTAATATGATTAGAAGCCGAAGCGAAGTCAGGCAAATGCTCACCAAGAATAACGATATTGATCTCATTATAGCAAGAGGTAGTTATGGGATGGTTAAATCGATTATGGAGTCCTCTAAAATTCCAGTGCTTGCCCACGCGGCCGGTGGGGCACGAATCTTCGTAGACAAAAGTGCTGATGTAGAAATGGCGGAGAGAATAATCTTAAATGCTAAAATCAGCAAACCAGCTGTATGTAATTCTGTTGATACTATCGTCGTGCATAAAAAAATAGCTAAAAAATTAATTTCAAAAATTGTACCAGCTCTCTTGTCTAAAAGTGTCAAAGTAATCGGAGACAGCAATGTAAACAAGCTAGTAAAAGTGAATATAGCCAAAGAAACAGACTGGGACACAGAATTTTTAGGTCTTACTATCTCCATAAAAATCGTTAAAGATAGTATTGAGGCCGCTGAGTTTATAAACAAGCACAGTAAAAAACACTCTGAAGGTGTTATTGCAACAGATAAACGAGTGATTAAACATTTTACTCACGCAATTGACTGCGCAGCAGTATTTGTAAATTGCTCACCTCGCCTGCATGACGGCTATGTATTCGGCCTAGGAGCTGAAATGGGAATCGCTACGGGAAAACTACACGCACGAGGCCCGGTCGGATTAAAAGAATTAACAACTTATAAATGGGAAATATATGGAAAAGGACAAATTAGAAAATAAAGTGATTGCCATATTGGGAGGCGGTCACATGGGATGCGCCTTGGCAGAAGGACTAGCAAGAGGTAAGAAAATTTTGCCGTCACGAATATGGGTAGCAGACCCAACACTATCAAAAATTGCATACTTGAAGAAGTACGGCATTAAAGTAACTATGGATAACTCTTTAGCTGTGCGTAGTGCCAATGTAATTTTTTTAGCGGTAAAACCTGTTGTTATAAAAGAGGTTATGGCAGAGGTAGGAGTATTAACCAAAAACAGATTATTAATTTCAGTTGCTTCAGTGCCAACCATAAAAAGATTAAAATCTACGGCTGGCAAGAATCAAAAGATAGTTAGAATCATGCCGAATCTGCCGGTAAAATACAATCAAGGTGTAATAGGATTCTTTGGAGGGAATATAGGAAAAACCGAAAGAGCCGTAATTTTAGATATTCTTTCTTCTTTGGGAGTCGTAGTACCATTACAGAAAGAAAAAGACATCGATACAATAGATGTAATTTCTGCGTGCGGTCCGGCGATAACATCCACCTTTATCGAGATGATGGTAGGTTATGCAAAAAGTAAAGGAATGAATAAGGAAATCGCATTAAAGGTAATTATGCAGGTGTTTGCAGGAACTATCTACCACCTAAAAAGCTCTGATATGTCGCCTAACGAATTCATACAATCAGTTGCTACAAAAGGAGGTATAACCGAAGCAATATTAAAAAACTTGGATGAAAATTTTAAAAAGATTTTTATCCAAGCAATGGAAAAAGGTCATATTAAAACTAAAAAACTAAACAACTCATGGTAACACTTGAAGATTTTGAAAAAATAGAGATAAGAGTGGGAAAAATAATAAGTGTAGAAGATTTTCCAGAGGCCAAGAAACCCACCCATAAATTACGGATTGATTTCGGAGATTTTGGAATTAAAACATCAAGCGCTCGTATAGTAGAACTATATAACAAAGAAGAACTTATAGGGAAACTCGTTATTTGTGTTACTAACTTCCCTCCGAGAAAAATAGGGCCTTTCATGTCCGAAGTTCTGACTACTGGATTCTACCGTGAAGACGGGTCGGTGGTTTTGGCAGTACCGGATAAAGACATACAGCTAGGAGCAAAATTAGGGTAATATTGTTTAAATCTTGTAAATCTCCGACAATGCGCAATATTCGCACTCGGTATTCTTGCCGTAGGAATTATAATGGCATTCTCTGTTTACCCATTCTCCCGTTTTCACGGCTTCGTCGTAATCCGCGATATCTTTCAGGAGGAGTTTAATCTGCTCCGGGGTGATAACAGTCTCATAAAAAATATCGCCCACGTTTTTTGCTTCCACAAATTCAAGCCTCGAAGAGCTCACCCGTGCCTGCCATTTTGGGTTTTGAGAGAGAAGATAAGCGTACATCGCGAGCTGCCGCAAATTTCCGCTTAGTCTACCCTCTTCGTCGGTTTTTTCTATTTCGCTTTTTTTGCGCACTCCGCCTGTTTTAAAATCCGTCACCCGCACGGAACCGTCTGAAAGTTTTTCCGCTAAATCAATTCGCCCGTAAATTTTTAAATGCGGAAACTTTTTATCGGCAAAGGAAATCGGGTATTCCGTTTCGCGACTGGTGGCAATTTCGGCCAGTCTTCTCTCCGCCCAGACTTTCACCACTTTGGCCACTTCCAGGTCGGGAGGCAGAACCACTTTATTTAATTTTAAAATCTGTTCCAAGGCCGCGTGCACCGCACTCCCGAAAATAAAATTCTCGTTTTCCGGTTGCGGCACAGAGAGTAGGTTGAGAAAATACCATTTCCAGGGACATTCAAAGAAATTGTTAAGCATGGACGCGGAAATATATCGTTCTTTATATTTTTCACGGACTAATTTCTTTAGCTCGGATAAATCTTGCTTCGTTTTTTCCCCGCCTGCATCGCTATGCGAAGCATTGCGGGCAGGTTTAGTGAAAACTTCTTCCGGAAGCGTTGCGATAATTTTCGCCAGTTCCTGTTCCCTGCCTTTAAGGGAAAAAGATGCATAGGACAAAGTGCAGAAATACTTCGCCCGAGTAATGGCGACGTAAAGCTTGCGCTTTACTGCGTCCATATCCCGTTCTTCTATTCTTGCCAAAATTTTCTCCGGCAGTGAGAAATTAAGCCGACGCCCGCCAGTCAAAGACCTCTCATCTAAATGGGCTATCCATACGAAATCAAATTCGAGCCCTTTTGAGCCGTGTAAGGTTAAAACCCAGACGCCATTTTTCTGCTCCGTGAAAAGTTTGATTGGTTCGCCGTATTCCGCTATTTTCTCAAGATAAGCCACGAAAACGGACAAGGATGCTTCCGGCCGCTTTTCTAGTAGTGACAATACGGTGGCCGCTATATCTTCTATGGAGACCAGCTTTTTTGCGGAAGTTTTCGAAGGAATTATTTCTCGACTGAGAATTTCAATCAACGCCTTTGTATTATTCTCTCCCGCGTCATCTTGCCATTTGCCAAGTTTCTTAGCCCAAGTTTCCGCCGCACCATCTCCCCAGAGCGAATCTTGTTTTTCTAGAATCTTCTCCAGAGAGAACTCCCGCATATTCATCTGCGCTAAAAACTTATGTGCCTCGAGCGGTGATACTCCGGAAATATCGTCGAAAAACGAAAGTGCGAGCGAGGACGCGTCGCCGGTCGTAATAATTTTCAATACCCTTAAGAATGCGTGCGCTTCCTTTTGATCGAATAAATTAAGAGCCTCCTCAAGCATAAGCGGCAGCTCCATTTCGTGAATTATTTCAAGAGCTCTCCGCACGTCCGCATTCTTCGGCACCAAGATCACACACTGATCCGCGGATGCGCCGTTGGCAATTTTCTTTTTTATCGCTTCTCCCGCCGCGTGTATTTCCCCACTCGGCGTCGACGCCTCAAAGAGCGTAATCGGGTGCGATTCCGTTCTATGGCTAACTAATTTTTCTTCGGATAAAACACTGGGCAGAAGCGCATGGGCAGCATCAAGAATAATTTGAGTAGAGCGATAATTGTGAATAAGTGGAATAAGCCGAGCACCAGGAAAACTTTTCTGGAAACCTTTAAAGTGGTCAATAGAGGCGCCGGCAAATCCGTAAATAAGCTGACGGTCATCCCCCACCACGAAAATATTCGGTTCTTCCACTTGGCCCCAGGCGCGTGAGAGAAACTCGTTCTGCACCCGAGAAGAGTCCTGGTGCTCATCCACTAAAATATACAGATATTGCTCCCGTATGTCCGCGAGCGCTTCCTTGGATGTTTCCACTATACGAACCAAGTTTTCAAGCACGTCATCATAGTCCAGCATATTTTTCTCTTTCTTTCTTGCTTCATAAACCTCCAAAAATCGAGTGATTTCAAGGCTCTTCTCCAGCCCTTCAATATTTTTTTTGACCTCTTGTTTCAATTCTCCTTTACTTTTACCGCGGGTAGAAATATTTTCCTCATCTTCAGATAGATTCTTTATCTCCGTCTTTATAGCGTCCTTGAATTCTTCATTGGTTATGCGTTCGCGTTTTAACAAAGATATTATTGATTTTAAATCCTGAAAATAACGTGCGCGGTCTCCTCGTGGACGCAAATATTCCCAATGCTCGGTCTCCAGAATTTCATCAAAAAATACTGCGCTTTCCGACTCGTCTAAAAGTTTTGGCGCATCCCTAAAACCCAAAATTTCAAAATACTTTTCTATCATCTCCAGCCCGAAACTGTGAAAAGTGAAAATATTAACTTTTTCACCCGTGGCGCCAGTATAGCGCGCCAGGCGTTCACGCATAGCTTTAACCGCAGCGTTGGTGAACGTAAGACATAAAACACCATCAGCGTGAGTATCGGTTTTTAGGAGAATGTTACCGATACGAAGCGATAAAATCTGGGTCTTGCCCGTGCCTGGACCAGCCACCACCATCACCGGACCATCTATGGTATCCACGGCATCTTTTTGGGCTTTGTTCAGCTTTTTATATTCGCTCTCGTATTCGTTTTCTTTTTTTCCCCCCGAGCCCGTCATTGATTTAAATTTAGCTTAATGTGCGTTTTTGATTTCCAAAAAAAGAACCCAATAATTAAGATGGTCACGAGCGGTGACAAATATTCCGGAATATGAAAGCCAAAACTGTGCAATATCATAATTACACCTAAAACCAGTATGGAATACATGGCTCCGTTTTTTAAGTAAACGTATCTTTTTATGCGTT
>DATDXF010000013.1:0-7881 GCA_036517215.1 Minisyncoccota bacterium
GATATGTTGGAGTCCCGGATGGAAAACCAAGCGCGAGAAAATCCTGCGGAAACGGCATCGTGAATGTTCTTGCCTAAGTGCATTTCTTCTTTTATGCGTTCAAATATAAGCACATTTGCGTCCACCGCGATACCTATTGAAATTATAAATCCCGCAATGCCGGCAGCAGTCAGGGTAACCGGCATCAATTTAAACAAAGCTAAAATTATTACCACGAAAATTGATAGGGATATAATCGCGATAAGACCTGGCAGGCGGTACCACAGAAGGAGGAAAAGGGCGACCAGTAAAAAGCCTATGACGGTAGCTTTGACGCCGGCCGCAACAGCACTGTCTCCTAGGCTGGCGCCGATAGTCTGAGTGGAAAGAAGACTGATGGGCACAGGCAAGGCCCCGGAATTAAGCCTGCCCACGAGAGTACGCGCCTCCGTAGGATTAAAATTCCCGGAAATAACAGCTTGGCCGTTAGGTATTTCTTCTCGTACCACCGGCGTGGATATCGGCGAACCGTCGAGATATATGGCAACGAGTTTGCCTATGTTATTTTTGGTGATTTCCGCGAAAAGCTTTTTCCCCGTATCATCGAAATGTAAAGTTACGCTGGGTTCACGAGTATTTGGGTCAAACTCCAAAGTGGCATTTTGCAAATATCTCCCCGTAAGTTCCGTTGACACAAATTGTGGTCCGATAGTTATTGGGTCAAGCTCTATTTTCCCGTCTTTACCTACTTTTACTTTTTGCGGAGCAGCTGCGGGGGCTTCTACCTTAAATTCAAGAAGGGGGGTCTGCCCTATCATCGCTACTGCCTGTTTTATATCGGTTACTCCGGGAAGGTCAACTATCAGCCGTTCCCCGGCGCCCGAAACTATGCTTCCGTGCTCCACTTGCACTACCGGCTCGGAAACTCCGAAAAGATTTACCCGACGTTCGATAACATCGCGCAGGGCATCCATAGAGTCCCCTACTTGACCGGACGGCACCGCTGAAACATCGGCCTTATAGATAAGGTGCGTGCCTCCGGATAAATCAAGCCCTAGGCGGAACGGATGATTTTTAAGGAATGAGTAGGTAGTATCGAAATCCTTGTTCAGCCTAGGTTCGGACTTAAAGACAAAAAAGGCTATCCCCGAGCCCAAGGTCAATATAAAAAGCGTTAAAACTATTTTTTTCCACATAAATATAGGGGTATTCTATACATTCTTTACACTAAATGCAACTATGGCACCCAAAATAAACCCGCCCAAAATATCAAACGGGGAATGCACCCCAGCTACGATACGCGCAATGCCTATAAGGACGGCAAACAAAATGAACATATAGCCGGCTTTTTTATGTGTAAAATACAGAGAAAAAGCCAAAGCCATATAAAAAGTTGCATGACCGGAAGGAAAACCGTAACCGGCTTCAGGTACCAAGGAAGTAATATTTTGCCACATATCAAAAGGTCTGGATATTTGAAAGGAAATTTTTAACAAATAAGCCATAACCCACGCGGCAGCTCCGCAAAAAAATGTCATCAATATTTCTTTTTTCTTTTGCAGAAAAATTTGATAAGGGTTTTCAGCTTTGAAAACATCATGGTGAAAAAGAAGGAACATCCCTGCCAGTATAACGACTATGTAGGGAAAATAAACGGCAAAAAAAATCACCACACTGTCAGAGACAGGAGACAAGTGAGCTAGATTGTAAAAAAATAAAAAAATTGCGTAATTCATTTTATGTTATTGTATCACTACATTAAAAGAAGCCCAATAACCGCTATGATGCTCCCGAAAATCTTCCTTGGCAAATCTTCCTTTTCGTTTAAAAATAAAGCAGCCCCTATAAAAACCGCGACAATTTTAAAAGTGGTTATAGAGGACACTAAACTTAAATTGCCTACCACGTAAAGCAAAACCACATATGACATAGAAGAAAAAGCCTGCAGGATTCCCGTGGTTAATACTTCCTTGTTTTTATAAGTGTGTTTACTTTTTAGTATTATCGTTGCAAGACCCAAGAAAAAACATTGCGCGCCCCACGATAACATCGTTGCTCCCGCAAGACCAGTTTGTTTCTGTAAAGCTCTTTCCGCAATTAAAAGTACGCCCATAGATACCCCGCTTAAAATCATTATCCAAAAGTATTTATCAAAGCTAAAACGGCCTATCCGGTGCTTTTTTGAAATTATAAACATGGAAATAAGTAAAAGGAGCGTCCCAAAAAGTTGCATATTGTTTAAACCTTCTCGTAAAAATAAGGAAGACAGCACTATAGTGATAGGAGTATAAATATTTACCACAACGTTTGAAACTCCCACATCCACGTGTTTTTGGGCAATAAAATTCAGGGTAAAATACCCCATTCCGAAAATTCCACACATAAGCGAAAAAACTATTAAATACAACTTACTACCAGCGAAGTATAATGGACTGAAAAATTGTAAAATAACGCTGGCCAAAACCAATATAACCATAACCTCGAAAGCAAAATGTATTTGCTCAAGACCGGGGGCATTTTTATTTTTAATAACAAAACGCCTCTGAAGAGCGTTTACGGTAGTAAGGATAAAATATACTGTATAACTTAAAAAAATTATCATTTTGATTTTGCGAAATCATGTCGCGCACTGTCCACTGAAGCACGACTCTTCGCTACTGTGAGCACGTTATTTAAAAGCATGGCGACAGTAACCGGACCCACGCCACCAGGCACTGGCGACAGAAAGCTCGCAACTCCTTTTACCGACCCGGAATCCACGTCCCCGACAATCCCCCCCTTTGTCTCGCCCGTAGGGCTATGCCCGAGGGATTCAGAGGTGCCAGCATCTATGATTATCGCTCCTTCTTTTACCATGCCCCCCGTGACATGTTTCCCTTTTCCTATTCCGGAAATTACAATATCCGCTTGCTTAATGAGGGTTTCTTTGTTTTCCGTGGCGCGGTCTACGGCTGTCGGTGAAAGACCTCTAAACTTGAGTAGCGCCGTTACCGGCTTACCCACGAGCATGCCCTGCCCGAGGACAACTATGTTTTTCCCCTTAAGGTCAATATTTACCGAATCCAATAAAGCCATGCAGGAAAGCGCCGTAGGAAATCCTATGCTCGTATTTCCACTGTAAAATTTGTCGCTAGCGATTTTGCCTAAAGAATCCACATCAAGACTCGGGTCTATGCTGTCGAAAACCTTTTGTTTATCTATATGCTCCGGCAGGGGAAGCTGGACGATAATCCCGCACATGTTTTCGACTTTGTTTAAAACTTTTATTTCCTCAACTAGTTCGTCGGTCGTGATAGACTCCGGAAAGTCCGCTCGGTGGAAAAAAATCCCGACCGCTTCCGCCATTCGCGCTTTCATCTGCACATATTGCACCGAGGCCGGATCGCTGCCGACCAACACATCGCAAAACCTTGGCTTAAACGGCAACAGAGCGACTTCCGTTTTAATCTTGCCCATAATAACGTCTCTTAATTTTTTCCCGTCTAGTATTTTTGTTTCCATTGGTTAATTTTTCCACATGTCTGACTTGTGGAAACCCACAAGTCAGACATGTGGGTCATGCACCTAAAAATTCATTTGCCATGTCTTCTTTGTGGGCGACCCGTCCGTATCTACGCATGCTCATAAGGATTCCAAGCCCCATGAATTCCGAAAGCAGATGCGAGCCACCGTAGCTCATGAAAGGAAGCGGAATTCCGGTAACAGGCATCAGCCCTAGGTTCATGCCTACGTTAACGAGTATATGGCTCATGAAGAATATGGCAACGCCCATTCCGAAAAGTATTTCAAAATTGGACGAACCCAGAGACGCCGAGTAAAGTATACGCCAGATAACAAGAATATAGAGAAGGAGTATCAGTAAAGACCCGACAAAGCCCCATTCTTCCGCAAACGCGGCAAATATAAAATCCGACTGAGGAACCGGCAGGAACTTGAGCCTGGACTGCGTCCCGAAGCCGAGGCCTTTGCCGAACACCTGGCCGGAACCCACGGCAATCGTGGACTGGAAAACGTTGTAGCCTGTTTTGTGGATATCGGCAAGAGGATTTATGAAGTTATAAATGCGGGCTTTTTGGTATGGCGCAAAAGCAAACATCCAAAGAGCCGCGAAGATGAGGACTCCGGAGGTAAGCACCGCAAGTAAATGCGTTTTTGAAATTCCCGATACCAATACCATCCCCAGCCATATGAAAAGCACAACCATAGCCGAACCAAAATCCGGCTGCAGGAGCACTAGGACAAAGGGCACAAAAGCGTAGAACCCGGAAATAAAAATATGCTTTATGTCGCGAATTTCGACATGGCGGCGGGAAAAATACTTAGCGAGGACAAGCACCAAAACGAGTTTCATCATGTCCACTGGCTGGAAAGAAAAGAACCCGAAATCAAACCAGCTTTTTGCCCCGTGAGTAATGTTGCCTACAATAAAAAGAGTCAGCAGGAGAAAAGAGAAAAACAGGAATAAAAACACCAGTACGTTAGTGCGCTTAAGAAAACGGAAATCAATAAAAGAAAAAATAAAGAAAACGGCAAAAGAAACAATTACCCATATAAGTTGCCGGCCGAAAAAATCCCCGGTGGTTTCCAGCGACGCAAAAGATTTCATCGTCACCAGCCCCCCCAGGATTATGGGAACAATAAACAAAACAAGCATCCAGTCTATTCTTCTTAAGAGTTGTTCCGCCATCCCAGTACTAAAATTTTAAATTGTTAATATTAGTGGTCATTCTTTGAAATCAAAATTTAGTACGGGACAAGTAATTCTACTTCAACTGCGCCGAAAAAATGTCGTACATCGGAATTATTTCCGTGGCAACCACGGGAGAAGAAAACGCTTCCGGCCAGGTAAAATCAATATCAGCGCTCTCGAGCGGCGCGAGTTTGTTTAAGAAAGTGCGGCTGGTAGAAGCAGCGTTCCCTGCTTTGTCATAAAGAATAGCAATTACCCCCACATTTGGTATGGTAAAAAGAGAATTGTTTTTTATGGTCGCGGAAAGGTGCGGGCTCGTATCTTCCGCTTCGAGCTCTATGTTTGAAATTAAAACCTTTAACTGGTCTATTTTATCCTCTGGAACCTGAAGCCAATTGGGAACCTGGGTAAATTCAAAAGTAGTATAGACCGGAATAGAGTTTCCGATATCTATCGCCGGTTCGAACACAGCCAGATTGCCTCCCGGCGGAACAAAAGTACTGCCCTCCCTTTTCCCTATATAAATATTATCGGCATCCGCAAAGCGAAAACGATAATTTATTTTTTGTACCGCAGTACTTTTGTTGTGGTTTGTGATATAGGCGACCGCGTTATAGCGTCCGGGAATGACCTTGAAGGCACGCGCCCACATAACGGAAAGTTCATCCACTTGTGCTATGCATGCACGGGCACACAGCCCCCCGCAGTCAATACCTGTTTCGTCACCGTTTTGCTTGTTATCCAGGCAGGTAGGCGGTTTGTTTAGCGAAGGATAGACTATTATAAACACGGAAATCCCAATAAATAAAAGAAGAATTAATATGTAAAAAAATTGTCTTTTCGCCGCCCAAGTCATGAGTGCCATACACACATATTAGCATCCCGTGAGGTATTTTGGAAATGCGCAAGGCGCGCAATATAAAATAAAAACCGCCCAAAAATGACAGAGGCTCGGAAGTATCCCGAAGGACGACCGAGCTCTCAATCTGCGATAGGCGACTAATGCTGTCGCCGAAATTCAACTTCGGGGTAGCGTTGGTGCAGGTCCGCGTTATGGCGGCATCGGCGATCCCAGTCGTTAAGCTTCTTGCGAAGCTGTTTGACTTCGTAGCTGACTTGCTCGGCACCTCCCAGTCGGAGGAGCCACCAAGCCAGCAGCAATGCAGCCAGAATACAACAGCATGGAACCAAAGCATCCATGAGCTTCTCCATCTCACACCTCTCCCTTCCCTGTTGTGCTACAGTTTCTTTCTCAGTCGCTCCAAACGGCGGCGCCTGTAACAAGACTTGAAGTACCCTTTCGGATCCTTCTTCTTCCTGTACTGTCTGACACACTTGCGAACAAATGTGTAGACATGGGAAAGAAAGTTCTCAAACCCCTCAAGAAACCCCGCTGGAACACCTTCCATCCGTTCTCTCCTAGAGAGCTCTCTCCAGAACTCTCTGACTCCCCTATATTATAGCACAAAATACGTAAAAAGCAATGCGATTACATTGCTTTTTCAATGAAGTTTTATTATTTATTAAAAATCAGATACTCCCCTTCGCCGATTATTTCCACGTTTCCATCGACTACTTTGAGCGCCATTTGATCATCCAGCGTGTAGATGACTTCTTGAACCTGCCTTGCTGTTTCTTCTATTAGTTCTTTTCGGGCATGAGGAGAATATGAAGAATTCAAATGTGGGCGAAAACAAAAATCCACAAAACCCAAGCCGGTATTTGTTTCATACCCGAATTTTTCTTTATAAATTATTGCTTTCTTTTGGTTACTCGTCGCAAGATTTGGGCCAGTCACAATGCTCCCCGAGCTCACTCCGACATACACCCGCGTCTTCAAAAGCTCCGGAAGCATTTCTTTTAATCCGGACTTTTCTAACCAATACATTAAATGCGGAGTAGGTCCTCCAGAAAAAAATATCACATCCGCGGCTTCCAAGCGTTCCTGCCAATTCCACTTGGGCAAGCCTGAAATTTCCACAATATCTATACTTTTATATTTTTGCTGTTTGAGTTGATATAAATTCTCAATAAACCAACCTTTGTCGTGACTATCCGCATTTGCCGCAGTAGGTATAAAAGCCAAATTTATCTCCCCCGCTGATTTCCCCACCAGCTCAAGCAAAGCATCAGCAATTTTTTTATTCGTTATTCCGCCAGATGTAAGTAGAAGTTTCATAGCACTATTATATCAAAATTATAAAAATAAACGCCAACAACGAGTGCGGGCCGGGGTCGTTTCGTCATAGACGAACCAACGCACCGGCCCTGATGCTGCGGTCGTTATGGCGACCGCAGCAAATCCAGTAGCGGTTTCGCCCAGCGACGGGGCGAAATGGCTACTGCGACAAAAATGCCGTGGCGTACCACCAGCACCCCTACACAAAGAACGGAGACAACGATGAGGATGATGGAAAAAATCGTCATAAAAATTCCTCCTTATTTTTATTTTAACATAAGAAACTAAAAATAGCAACACCTCCGCTCGAAGTGCTGCTATTTTTTCTCAAATACATTGTTCTGGCGCCCTGCCTGCGCAGGCAGGCTAGCTACTTTGTCACGAGTCAAAGAAAGCTTTCTTTGCTCGCGACCCCTCCTCAGCACCGACGTGCTTCCGGCCTTGCGAAGCTACGCTTCTCACCGTCAGACTATCATCGGATAAATTCTAGACCAAAATTTTTCAAACACTTTGTGTTGGCGACTGCTTACTTTCCCCATGAAGAGTATCATCAGCTCAACAGGGCTTAACTTCTCTGTTCGGAATGGGAAGAGGTGTGGCCCCTGCGACAAATCACCAACACAAAACGTTCGAACTCTAAAAAATTTTGAAACAAGATTTAACTTCCCTGCCTACCGGCAGGCAGGTCTGTTCGGAATGGGTGAAGAATGGGATGGGCCCCATTCTGCAAGACCTAGAGCACCGGTAGGTGCGAAAGGTGTACAGCTCCTGTAAGGAGGAGGTGTTTCCATAACGACGAAGCACCAGAACATTATATTCAAGTTTATTTTTTTGTGATTTCCAAATTTCTTAACAGGAATCGAAACATTAGTACTTCTCAGCTGAACGCATTGCTGCGCTTACACTTAAAGCCTATCAACGTGATCATCTCTCACGGTTCTTAACGATTCCTAATCTTGAAGCTGGCTTCCCTCTTAGATGCTTTCAGAGGTTATCCATTCCCGACATAGCTACCCTGCATTGCTCTTGGCAG